>JAKAXS010000242.1 GCA_021816505.1 Pseudomonadota bacterium | reverse complement strand
TTCCGATCTACGGAGGCCGAACTGCAGCGCGCCAAGAATGGCTACATCGCGGCCTACACGTATGAGAGCGATAACCAGGCCACGCTGGCACGCCGCTACGGCTGGTCACTTGCGCTCGGACGCTCGATCGAACAGATCGAAACGTGGCCGGATGCAATCGCCAAGGTGACCGCGGACGACGTGAAGAAAGCAGCCGCTCGCTATCTGGACGCACGCGGCTCGGTCACAGGCACGTTGAAGCCGGTCGAGCCGGCGGTGCAGGCGCAGCAGACACCCGCAAAGACGCGCTCCTGAGCCAAGCGACAGCAGCAATCGGAAGGGCAGACATGACAATCCGCCACCTGTGCCGCAAGCTTGCGCGCTTCGGCACGACCTTTAGATCCCCATCCGCTGCCATCGCCATGACGGCGGTGGCCCTCGCGGGCATCACCCTTGCTACCACCGGGCCTGCAAACGCCATGAAAATCCAAACCATCAAAAGCCCCGGCGGCATCGAAGCCTGGCTCGTCGAAGAGCATTCGGTGCCGTTGATGGCACTGCGCTACTCGTTCTCGGGAGGCAATTCGCAAGACCCGGCGGGCAAGGAAGGCGTCGCCAACTTCCTCACCGCCATGATGGATGAGGGCGCCGGCGAGATGAACGCGGCGGCCTACCAGGAGAAGATGGAAGAGCTGTCGTTCCGCATGTCGTACGACGACACGCGCGACGCCTTCTACGGCAGCTTCGAGACGCTGACTTCCAATCGCGCCGACACGATCCCGATGCTGAAGCTCGCGATCAATCAGCCGCGCTTCGACACCGACGCCGTGGACCGCATCCGCGCGCAGTTGCAGGCAAACCTCGCCTATGCCGCGCGCGACCCGGAGAAGACCGCCTTCAAGGACTGGTTCGCAACCGCGTTCGCAGGCCACCAGTATGGCCGCCCGGCTGCCGGCAGCGAGCAATCGCTCGCCGCCATCACGCGCGACGATCTCGAAGCCTACCGCAAGGCCAACTTCGCCCGCTCCAACCTGAAGGTCGTGGCTGTCGGCGACATCACCGCCGAGGAACTCGGCAAGCTTCTGGACGACGTATTCGGCAGCTTGCCTGAGAAGGCCAACCTGGTGGACGTGCCCCTGGTCAACCCCGTCAAGGGCGGCAAGGAACAGCTGGTCGAAATGGCCGTGCCGCAGGCGGTCGTGGTGTTCGGGCTTGGCGCGATGCCGCGCAAGGATCCCGACTTCCTGGCCGCATTCCTGGTCAACCAGATCTTGGGCGGCGGCGGCTTCGCCTCGACGCTGATGGAGGAGGTGCGCGAGAAGCGCGGCCTCGCCTATTCGGTCTACAGCTTCATCCAGCCCTTCCATCACGCATCGATCTTCACCGGCGGCGTGGCCACCAAGGCCGAAGCGATCGATCAGTCGCTCGACGTGATCAAGACCGAGCTGAAGCGCATGGCAACCGAGGGCCCGACGCAGGACCAGTTCGACAACGCCAAAAAGTACCTGATCGGCTCCTATGCTTTGCGTTTCGACACCAACGCCAAGATCGCCAGCCAGCTGCTCGCGTTGTTCGAGGATGGCTTCGGCCCCGAGTACGTCGATCAGCGCAACGCGCTGCTCGAAGCAATCACCCTCGAAGACGCCAAGCGCGTCGCCAAACGCCTTCTCGACAACCCGGATCTGATCGTCACCGTGGTCGGCCCCAAGCCGGACCCGGCCAAGAAGGTTGCTCAGCCACCCGTTCAGAAGCAGCCCGACGGCGCCAAAGCGACGAGCGCCGCACCGCTGTAGAGGAACGGTTGTCCTCGTCCCGTGTTCGCAATGGGCCTGCCGCGACCGTGGCAGGCCCTTCGCGCATCCGCTCCGCCGCAACAGCACTTGCGGCGTCAATCCTGAAATTCCATAACTTCAGCCCGCTGCCTACCCTAGCCACAAGAGGTTGACCCATGGCCCGCTCCGCGATCGCATCACCATCCGCTCCCGTCGCGACCGCTCCGTATGTGCAATCTGTCGAGGGCTGCCTGAAGGACGCGATCGGCAAGCACGGTCTCTCCGAGCGACTCTACGATCGCTACACGGGTCTGCAGTCCGAAGAGCTGGCGCGGATGAAGACCAAGTATCGCGGCCGCGCGCTGGCGGTGCTGCGCATCGCGGAAGACACCAAGGACATCGACGAGGCGCAGGCGGCGCTGACGAAGCTGTCGGTGGGCGCCGAAACGATCGTGTTCTTCGGAACCGGCGGCTCGGGCCTGGGCGGCCAGACGCTGGCGCAGTTCGGCGGCTGGAACATTCCGGGCGTCTGCCCCAAGCCCGCCAAGGGCCGGCCGCGCGTGCGCTTCTATGACAATCTCGACGGCAACACGCTCGGCAGCGCACTGAAGTCGCTCGACCTCGCCAAGACGCGCTTCGTCGTCACGTCCAAATCAGGCGGCACCTCGGAAACGCTGGCGCAGGCCATCACCACGCTCACCGCCGTGAAGGCTGCGGGCCTCGGCGACAAGATCCCGTCGCTCTTCCTCGGCATCACGGAACCGGCAACCAAGAAGAAGGCCAATGGCCTGCGGGCACTGTTCGAGGAACTGAAAATTCCTCTGCTGGATCATCATACCGGCATCGGCGGACGCTTCTCCTGTCTCACGAACGTCGGCCTGTTGCCGGCGATGGCGCGGGGCCTCGACGCGCACGCCATCCGCGCCGGCGCGCGTGAGGTCGTCGATGCGATGATGGCAGCGAAGACGCCGCGCGACTTCGCGCCTTGCATCGGCGCCGCCGTTGCAATCGCGCTGTCGAAAGAGAAGGACGTCAAGACGCTGGTGCTGATGCCCTACGCGGACCGGCTCGCACGCCTCGCCGACTGGTACGTGCAGCTGTGGGCCGAGAGCCTCGGCAAGAAGGGCGAGGGCACCAGCCCCGTCGGCTGCCTTGGCCCGCTCGATCAGCACAGCCAACTTCAGCTCTTCATGGACGGTCCACGCGAACTCTACATCACGATCATTCGTGCCGCGACCGCGAGCGAAGGCCCGGTGATCGACAAGGACATGGCGAAGACGGCGGGCATCGGCTTCATGGGCGGACGCGCCATCGGCGACGTGGTGGACGCTCAATCTCATGCCGTGGTCGACGCGCTGCGCGAAGCCGGCCGTCCCGTGCGCACGTTCGACCTGCCGGAGATGAACGAGCGCGCCATCGGCGCCCTGCTCATGCATTTCATGCTCGAGACGATCTTTGCGGGCAGTCTGCTGGGCATCGACCCCTTCGACCAGCCCGCTGTCGAGCTTGCCAAGAAGCTCACGAAAGAGCGGCTGGCATAAGAAAAAGGGGCTGACTTTCGTCGGCCCCTTCTCTCATAGGTGAGCGATCGGACGGCGTCGCCTCAAGCCGCTGCTTCGCCGCTCTTCTTGTTCTGGCGATTGTTGATCAGGTCATCCACGACGGCGGGCTCTGCCAGAGTAGAGGTATCGCCCAGGTTGGAGAAGTCGTCCTCGGCGATCTTGCGCAGGATGCGGCGCATGATCTTGCCCGAACGCGTCTTCGGCAGCCCCGGCGCGAACTGTATCTTGTCCGGCGAGGCGATCGGCCCGATCTCGCGGCGCACGTGCGCAACGAGTTCCTTGCGCAAACCGTCGTCACCGCTCTGCCCCGCGTTCAGCGTCACGTAGCAATAGATGCCCTGGCCCTTGAGATCGTGCGGGTAGCCCACGACGGCGGCCTCCGACACTGTCGGGTGCGCAACCAGCGCGCTCTCGACTTCGGCCGTGCCCATGCGGTGACCGGACACGTTGATCACGTCGTCCACGCGGCCGGTGATCCAGTAGTAGCCATCCTCGTCGCGGCGGCAGCCGTCTCCGGTGAAGTACATCCCCGGATACGTCGAGAAGTAGGCCTGCACGAAGCGCTCGTGATCTTGATACAGCGTGCGGAATTGCCCCGGCCAGCTGTCGAGGATCACGAGATTGCCGTTGGTCGCCCCTTCCAGGATCGTGCCCTTGTCGTCCACCAACGCCGGTTGCACGCCGAAGAATGGCCGCGTCGCCGAGCCGGGCTTCAACGCCGTCGCGCCAGGCAGTGGCGTGATGAGAATGCCGCCCGTTTCCGTCTGCCACCACGTATCGACGATCGGGCAGCGTTCCTCACCGACGACGCGGTGGTACCACTCCCACGCTTCGGGATTGATCGGCTCGCCCACCGACCCCAACAACCGCAGCGACTTGCGGCTGGACTTCGTCACCAGATCGTCGCCAGCGCCCATCAGCGAGCGAATAGCCGTTGGTGCGGTGTAGAAGATGTTGACGTTCCACTTGTCGACCACGTCCCAGAAGCGCGACGCCGTTGGGTAGGTCGGAATGCCCTCGAACATCAGCGTCGTGGCGCCATTGGCGAGCGGCCCGTAGACGATGTAGCTGTGGCCCGTCACCCAGCCCACGTCAGCGGTGCACCAGTAGACGTCGCCGTCGTGATAATCGAACACGTACTGATGCGTCATCGAGGCGAACAGCAGATAGCCGCCCGTCGTATGCACGACGCCCTTCGGTTTTCCGGTCGAGCCTGACGTGTAGAGGATGAACAGCGGATCTTCCGCGCCCATGGGCTCCGGCGCGCAATCGGCCGATGCCTTGGCGACTTCCTCATCATACCAGAGGTCGCGGCCGGCGGTCATTGCCGTGTCGTTCTTCGTGCGGCGAACGACGAGCATCTTCTCGCCGCCCTTCGCGCACTTCTTCAATGCCTCGTCGGCATTCTTCTTGAGGGGCACGGCCTTGCCGCCACGCATGCTCTCGTTGGCGGTGATGATGAACTTGCTCTCCGCATCCTCGATGCGGCTCGCCAGACTGTCAGGCGAGAAGCCGCCGAACACGATCGAGTGCGCTGCGCCGATGCGCGTGCACGCCAGCATCGCGTAGGCCGCTTCGGGGATCATCGGCAGATAGATCGTCACGCGATCGCCGCGCTTGACGCCATGCGACTTCATCACGTTGGCGAGCTTGCAGACACGCTCGTGCAGCTGGCGATAGGTGATCTTCTCGTCTTCGTTCGGGCTGTCGCCTTCCCAGATGATCGCCACCTGGTCGCCCCGCTTGGCGAGGTGACGGTCGATACAGTTCACCGAAACATTGA
>JAKAXS010000241.1 GCA_021816505.1 Pseudomonadota bacterium | reverse complement strand
CGAGGCCGAGTGCGGAGGGTCCTGCGCCTGTGCCACGTGCCATGTCTACGTGGATGCCGCTTGGCGCGACAAGGTCGGTAGTCCGCAGAACATGGAAGAGGACATGCTCGACTTCGCCTTCGACGTGCGCGAGGAGAGCCGGCTCGCTTGCCAGATCCGCATCACGCCCGAACTCGACGGGCTGATCGTTCGCGTGCCGGCCAAGCAGTTCTAGCGCCGTCGCGCGGCACGCCCACGCCATACCAAAGGACTTGCGATGTCATCTGATAACGGTGCGAGCGGCCCCATCGAAACGGACGTCGTGATCATCGGCGCGGGGCCCGTTGGCCTGTTCGCGGTCTTCGAACTGGGCCTCGTCGATGCGAAGTGCCACGTGATCGACATCCTGCCCAAGGCTGGCGGCCAGTGCGCCGAACTCTATCCCGAGAAGCCGATCTACGACGTGCCCGGCTTGCCCGTGGTGACCGGACAGGAGCTGACCGATCGCCTGATGGAGCAGATCAAACCGTTCGGCGCGACGCTGCACCTGGGCGAGCAACTCGACAGCTTGAGCCGCCGGGATGACGGAAGGTTCGACCTCGCGACCGACGCAGGCACGCAGTTCATCGCCAAGGTCGTCGTCATCGCGGCCGGCGGTGGGTCGTTCACGCCCAAGCGCCCGCCTCTCGCCGGCATCGAAGCCTACGAAGGGACGTCGGTTCACTACGCCGTGCGCCGCATGGAAACGATGCGCGGCAAGGACGTGATGGTGGTAGGCGGCGGAGACAGCGCGCTCGACTGGACGCTCAATCTCGCGCTGATCGCGAACTCGCTGACGCTTGTCCATCGCCGCGACGAATTCCGTGGCGCCCCGCACTCGGTCGAGCAGATGCGCGCGCTGGTGGCGTCCGGAAAGGTGCGGCTGCTCATCGGCCAGATGACGGCGCTCGACGGTGCGGACGGCCACCTGCAAAGCGTGACGATCAAGACGGCTGAGGGCGAAGAACGCGTGACGTGCAACGCGCTGCTTCCGTTCTTCGGCCTGACCATGAAGCTTGGGCCGATCGCGAACTGGGGCCTGAACCTGACCGAGAACCTGATCGCGGTCGACACGGAGCGCTTCGAGACGAGCGAGAAGGGCATCTTCGCGATCGGGGACATCAACTGGTACCCCGGCAAGCTGAAGCTGATCCTGTCCGGCTTCCACGAAGGCGCGCTGATGGCGCAGGCCGCAGCGAAGATCGTCAACCCGGACAAGAAGGTGACGTTCCAGTACACCACGTCATCGTCGAGCCTGCAGAAGAAGCTAGGCGTTCGCTGAGGCGCTTCAACCGGCCTTGCTGCGGTGACGTTCTCGCTTCGCCGTGACGTCCTCTCTTAGCCGTAACGTCTTCTATTAGCTGTGACGTGTCCTCGCTCAGCGGCGAGGTCCTGGATGCGTCCGCCCCAAACGTCATGGCCGGGCTTGACCCGGCCATCCAGGGCCACGCGTTCGACGCTTCGCCTGGAACCCGAGGCCGCGTCCGCTGACGTTTCACCTGGAACTCCTGGATGGCCGCCTCGGAGGGCGGCCATGACGTGAGGCGAGGGGGCGTGCTGGCCCGCTATCGTTGATCGGCTTGACCGCCACTGCTTCCACCCACGTCATGGCCGGGCTTGACCCGGCCAACCAGGGGCCACGCGTTCGACGCTTCGCCTGGAACCCGGGGCCGCGTCCGCTGACGTTTACCCGGAACTCCTGGATGGCCGCCTCGGAGGGCGGCCACGACGTGGGGAGAGTGAAGCGCTTTTAAACAGGAGGAGGGGCGGGGGGAGGACAGGGGAGACGCACAGGTGTTGGAGGCAACGCCCCGCCCCCCCCCCACGTCATGGCCGGGGTTGACCCGGCCATCCAGGAGCCACGCGTTCGACGTTTCACCTGGAACCCCGGCCCACGGGTTCGGCGATTAACCTGGAACTCCTGGGCCGCCTCGGAGGGCGGCCATGACGTGGGCGAGCGTCTCGTCTCAATTGTCAGATGTGCGCGATCTCGACGAGGATCAGCACGTAAAGCGCTGAGACGAGGATCCACAGCAGGATCTTGCCGCGTACGGTGGTCGCAGCGGCGTTCACGGCCAGTTGGATCGTCAGCATGGCGGCGATCGCGAAATTGATCGCGAGTGAGCCTGCCAATCCCAAACCGCGCGAGCCCAACAGCGTGCCTTCGATGACGTTGGCGCCGGCGATGCCGAACAAAGTCGCGCCGAAAAGGCGTGGCCAGAACCCCGTGAGCACGCCCGGCAAGCCGGCGATCCGGAAAGCGGAGCCTGGCGCAATCATGAGCACGAGCCCGATCGCGGCTTTGACCACGGCTTCGAGGAACAAGAGCTGCTGCATGGATGCTGGCTGTCGCTAGTCGTTCCGGGTGTCGGTCGGCAGCGTCTGTTTGTATTCTTTGGTGCTGCTGCTGCCAAATCCAGAGAACAGCCCGCCGTCTTCTTCGACAACGGGTTTGGGCGGAGACGGCGTGTAGTCACCCGCCAGATGGCGCGTAAGGTCGGCCTTGATGTCTTTCGTCTTGGTCTCGGAGCAGTAGTCGGGCTTGCTTGCCGCCGCTTTCGATACGCCTGAGAAGGCGGTGTCGTAGGTCTTCTGAACCGTCGTTTGGTCCGCGCCCGGGGCTTGCGCCGCCTCGGCTGCAAGGAAGTTTGACCGCAACCGGTTGCTGTCGAAATTATAGCCGCACTTCGTGGCGCGCGCTGCGGTACCGCCGACTTGCAACGCCCGCGCTGCGGGTGTGTTGACGGGGGCTGGCGGCGCGGTGGGCTTGCTTTCGCCGCCGAAAATGGACGATGTCGAGAGACTGGAGCCTTCCGAGCAGGCACCCAGGGTCGCTGACGCGAGCACGACGATCAAAAGCTTGAGCGGTACCTTCGGCAGCATGCGCGGCGGTCCTGGTCTGCTTGCCAGGTTCTGATCTGAACCTGGCCGGTTTGGCCGCACCTTCGCCGACAAATAGGGCAAAGGCAATGCACCCGCGCAGCTGATCCAAAGGCAGGGTTGCCGTCTGGCCAGTCCGCCAAGCTGGTTGTTGCCTCAACGCATCAGTTCGCGGATGGCGCGGTCCAGGCCGTCCAGCGTCATGGGGTACATGCGCCCGGCCATCAGGCGATGCAGCATCTTGGTTGATGGCGTCCAGTTCCAGTGCTCTTCAGCCACCGGATTGAGCCAGATGCAGTGCTCGTAGATGGACGTCAGCCGCTGCAACCAGACCGCACCGGCTTCCTCGTTCATGTGCTCGACCGAGCCGCCGGGGTGGCTGATCTCATACGGGCTCATGGCCGCATCGCCCACGATGATCACCTTGTAGTCCGCCGGGTAGGTGTGAAGCACGTCCCACGTCGGCGTCTTTTCGGTATAGCGACGCGCATTATCCCGCCATACGGACTCGTAGATGCAGTTGTGGAAGTAGAAGTACTCCAGGTGCTTGAACTCGGTGCGCGCGGCCGAGAACAACTCCTCGGCTTCCTTCACGTGCCAGTCCATCGAGCCGCCGGCATCGAAGAACATCAGGACTTTGACGGCGTTGCGCCGCTCGGGACGCATCTGGACGTCGAGATAGCCCTTGTGCGCCGTGCCGCGAATGGTGCCGTCCAGATCCAGTTCGTCGGCGGCTCCCGTCCGTGCAAACCGGCGCAGCTTTCGCAGGGCCACCTTGATGTTGCGCGTGCCGATCTCGACGCCGTCGTCGAGGTCCTTGAACTCGCGCTTGTCCCAGACCTTGATGGCGCGGCGATGCCGGCTCTCGTGCTGGCCGATGCGGATGCCGGCGGGATTGTAGCCGTACGCGCCATAAGGTGATGTGCCGCCTGTGCCGATCCATTTGTTGCCGCCGGCGTGACGACCTTCCTGCTCGGCGAGGCGCTTCTTCAGCTCCTCCATGATCTTGTCCCAACCACCGAGTTCCTCGATGCGGCGCTTCTCTTCCTCGCTGAGGTAAAGTTTGGAGACGGCGCGCAGCCAGTCTTCGGGGATCTCGGCCTCGACGGCATCGGACACGAGGTCCAGGCCCTTGAACACGTGCCCGAAGATCTGATCGAAGCGATCGAGATACCGCTCGTCCTTCACGAGCGCGGCACGCGACAGATAGTAGAATTCCTCGACCCGGCGCGCCGTGACGCCCACCTCCAGAGCCTGGAGCAGCGTCAGGTACTCCTTCAACGTGACCGGCACTTTGGCCGCGCGGAGTTCTGTGAAGAAGGTGGTGAACATGAGGGGAAGGTAGGGCCGGGTGCGCGCTTGGTGCAAGGCGCAAGGTGGCGCGGAGTGAGGCCGTTGTTCGTTAAAGAAGCGCTGATTCGCCAGGAGCTACCACAAAAAGAAAAAGCCGCCCATTTCTGGGCGGCTTCTCCGATTGGAAGAGTCGTTCTCAGATCAGAAGTTGATCAGAGCACCGAACTTGATCAGGTCGAAATCGTCCGGATCGAGAACCGTCACGTTCGAGCCAGCCTCTGCATCGCCCTCGTAGTGGCGATAAGACAGCCAGAGCGACATTGCGGCCGAGTCGATTTCCTGAACAACGCCGATACCGAACATATCGAGCTCTGCGCTTGAGTTTGCAACGTCCGAAAGCTCGGTTTCGTTGTTAAGGTACTCACCGTACAGGACCGTGTGGCCCAGCGGGGTCCAGCGCTGACGAATACCGCCCTTGATGTACCAGGTCTCTTGCTCAACGGCGTCGGCAGTGATCGCGAAGGCACCACCCTCACGTTCATAATCGCCGTATGCGCCATAGATGAACAGTCCGGTAGCAACGTGCTGAGCGTATGCGCCGATCTGGAAGTAATCAGAGTCAACGTCACCTACTGCACCAGCAACGCCGTTGCCGAGAGCCGCGTTGTCGTCCGACGACTCAGAGTATGCACCAGCGACGGCAAGTTTAAAGCCACCGAACTCGCCAGCATAGCGAGCGGCAACATCCCACATGTCGTCTTCACCCCAAGAGGCGGAGAACGAGAAGCCACCAAACGTCGGCGAGTCGTAACGAACAACATTCAGCGGTACGCCGAAGCAGTCGCCAGCAGCGCCGCCTTCAGCGCATGCGTTGAACTCTCCGAAGTTGATGCCCTTGCCCGCCAC
>JAKAXS010000240.1 GCA_021816505.1 Pseudomonadota bacterium | reverse complement strand
GGCGCACTGTGTAAGTGCGGTTTGGATACTGCGCTTTCAGCTTCGGGTTTATAATATTGACGACTGCGCCGTTGATGTGAAATGCGGCACGAACCGCGTCGTTGTTCTTGGTGGCGGATATAAATACCCCCATGATCCGGTCGCCATCGTAAGCTGTGATCTGGCCGCCGCGCGCCTTAATGATCCTGGCCGCACAAGTAAGGTATGCCTTATAGATCTCTGCGGGAAATTCAGGCTCTTTCGGATAAGCGTTGACGAGGTCAGTCGAGTCAGCGAGATCGGCATACAAGACCGTCGCGTCGAGCTTCTTGCCGTGGTTCCCAAGCCTGAGATCAGTTGGTACGGGAATGACCTTGGCTTCTTGAGTGTCCCAACGAAGCCTGAAAATTTCACTGACTTCGCTGGTTAAGTCTTCTGTCATACCCATTGTCGAATGCTAGCCCGCACTGTGGAAACTTGAGGCAGTCAAAGCTGTCACCCAAGGCAACACGGCGGCTGCCGTGCATAGGAATGCGCACTTAACGTAGAAAAATTTTTGGGTGACGATTTCGGCGTTGCGCCAGACTTGAGCAAACATCTGCTCGGTATATCTTTCTTCCGAGCAAGCCTGTATCGCGGCAAGGAAGTCGGCCTCAGTCCGAGCGGCAATTTCCTTGAAGTAGATCAACGATCTTGCCCCGCCCTTCGTTTGGGGCGTCGCAGCCAGATATAAGTATACGAAGCTAGCAGCGAGAAGCCCGGCTCCGATCACTGCCGGGGCCACAATGTACCAGACAGGCAAACTCGACCAACGAAGATGGACGCCAAAGAGTGCCAACATTCCGGTGTTGGTCGCAAAGATCGCATTCGACTTACTCTCGACGCGCGCAAAGAATCCGAGAATGCGATTTAACTGGTCGCTGGCCGCCTTCGCACGCCACTCGTTCGACGCGTCTTTCGCTTCTGCGTCCTGCATTCCTACACTCGAAATATCCAACCCATGATCCGCAATGGCGGATTTAGTAGCACGAGTCGTTGGTGGTGCGAGGGCGGGTTTCGGATGATTGGTGGGTGGCGGCAGTGGAGGTCAGAGCCTGTGCCCACCTAAGCGGATTGCTGGCATTCAACAGTATGGCCGCATCCCAGCAGCTTCATGCCAGGCTTACCAGCCATCCCATTAAGCTACGCTTCGCGACGCATTGCGATTTCGTGTCGCTACTCGACAAAGGTCGCGGAATCCGGAGCCAGCTGTTAAACTCAATGTTACCAATAAGGAAATTGGTGGAGCTGAGGGGAATCGAACCCCTGACCTCTTGCATGCCATGCAAGCGCTCTCCCAACTGAGCTACAGCCCCGAACCGTGGACCGACTTGATAGAAAGTCGTGGCCGGAAAACTTGGGAAGTCGCGGCGCGAACGGGCGCCGCGAAGGGGGTCTCATTAGGCCGGGACGCCGCAAACTGCAAGCGCGTTTTTGGCCCGATCAACCATTGTCGCGCCGAAGCGCTGGGACCACGAACTATCTCTCTTCGTCGCCTTCGACGCCGCTGATGATGCCGGTCACGTCGCCGCCCTCTTCCTCTTCTTCGAGGAACGTCTCGTCGGCCTCGGCGGCGATCTCGTCGCCATCCTCGGTCTCGATCTCGGCCAGCGCGTCGTCGGCATCCACCTCGGCGTCACCGTCAACGGGTGCAACTTTGGGGGCAGCGTCGACCTTGCGGGCCTTACGCGGCGACTTTTCCTCGGCCAGCGCGGCGCCGACGGGAGAATGTGCCAGCTCGTAAATAGTGCCGCAGATCGGGCAAGTGATCGGATCGCGGTTCAGGTCGTAGAAGCGGGAGCCGCATTCTGCGCTTTGACAGGTGCGCTTTGTCCCGCGCGCTTGCTTGGTGGACATTCTATTCGCCTTTGAATTTTTCGAGGGTTGCCGAGCGGTCTGCCATAGGTCACCGGCCCTGTCAAAAGCATTTGGCGGATGCGAAACGGAACAGCCTTGGTGACGTTGACAGGGGCGGGTGCATCGGGTCTATGCCTCACGGCCTGCGAGGTGTTCCCGTCACGCCCCGGTCCTGTTAACGCTTATGAAATTTGAAGGCGCACGCGCTTGGCCCACTCCCATACTCCGAAACCTCTATCTGCCAGCAAGGCCGCCGCGCTCGCGGGCCGTGTTCGCGTGCCGGGCGACAAGTCGATCTCGCATCGCGCCTTGATGTTCGGGGCCTTGGCGACCGGGGTCACGAAGATCACCGGGCTTCTGGAGGCGGAGGATGTCGTCAACACCGCGCGCGCGGTGACGGCGCTGGGGGCGGAGGCGACGAAGCAGGGCGACGTGTGGCACGTCAAAGGCCGTGGTGTCGGCGGCTTGAAGCAGCCGGACGGTCCGCTCGATTTCGGCAATTCGGGTACGGGTACGCGCCTGATGATGGGCATCGTCGCGGCGCACGACATCACCGTGACCATGCAAGGCGACGCATCGCTGTCGCGCCGGCCGATGAGCCGCGTTCTGCGGCCGCTGCGGCAGATGGGGCTGCAGACGGTCGAAGAGAAGGACACGCTGCCGCTGACGGTGAAGGGATCGGCCGATCTGGTGCCGATCGTCTATGAGCTTCCGGTCGCGTCGGCGCAGGTGAAATCCGCCGTTCTGCTGGCGGGACTTGGCGCCTCGGGCGAAACGACGGTGGTGGAGAAGGAAGCGACGCGCGATCACACCGAGCGGATGCTGCGCTATTTCGGGGCGCAGATCGAAACGCACGAGAAGGATGGCGCGACGCATATCACCGTGAAGGGCGACGCGGAGCTGCAGGGGCGTGACGTTACGGTTCCCGGCGATCCCAGCTCGGCCGCCTTCCTGATCGCAGCGGCGCTGGTGGTGCCGGGGTCTGACGTGACTGTCGAAGGCGTGCTCATCAACCCCACGCGGACGGGGCTTTACGTGACCTTGCGCGAGATGGGCGCGGACATCGAATTTCTGAACGAGCGCGAAGAGGGCGGCGAGCCGATCGCGGATATCCGCGCGCGCTACTCGGCGCTGAAGGGCGTGCAGGTGCCGGCGGAACGCGCGCCGAGCATGATCGACGAATATCCGGTTCTCGCAGCCATCGCCGGTTTCGCCATCGGCGAGACGCGGATGGAGGGGCTGGGCGAATTGAAGGTGAAGGAGAGCGATCGTCTGGCGGCAACCGCGGCGGGGCTCATCGCGAATGGCGTCGTGGCGCGCGCGGACGGCGACAAGCTGATCGTCGAAGGGTCGGGCAAGGTGCCGGGCGGCGGTGTCGTGGAGACGCATCTCGATCACCGTATCGCGATGGCGTTCCTGACCATGGGGCTGGCCAGCGACAAGCCGGTCGCCGTCGACGACACGGCGATGATCGCCACCAGCTTTCCGGAGTTTCGCGGCCTGATGGAGCGCCTCGGAGCCGCCTATGTGTGAGGCTGCGCCATGATCATCGCGATTGACGGGCCGGCGGCGTCGGGCAAGGGCACGCTGGCGAAGCGGATCGGGGCGCATTTTGGGTTTCCGGTGCTGGATACGGGGCTGCTCTATCGCGCGGTCGCCAGGGACGTGGCGGCGGCCGGACAGCCGCTGGACGACGTCCGCGCGGCGGCAGAGCAAGCCAAGCGGCTCGATCCGGCGTCGTTCGACGATCCCTCGCTCAGGGGCGGCGAGGCGGGGGATGCGGCCTCGATCGTGGCAAGGATTCCCGAGGTTCGAGCGGCGCTGCTTGATTATCAACGCGAATTCGCAAGGCGGGCGCCCGGCGCCGTGCTCGACGGGCGTGATATCGGTACCGTCGTCTGTCCGCATGCGAACGTTAAGATTTACGTGACGGCCACCCCGGAAATACGGGCCAAGCGCCGGTATCTGGAGCTCCAGACGCGCTGGCTGGAGGGCGCGCCGCCCGCTCCCACCTACGAGGATGTGCTCGCCGATATCGTTTCCCGCGACGAGCGGGACGCCGGGCGGACAGCCGCGCCGATGAAAATGGCCGCAGATGCCGACTTGCTCGATACGAGCGACTTGGATATAGAAGCCGCATTCGACGCCGCTGTCGGATTGATCAAGAGGAAGATCGGCCAGTAGGGCACACGTAAACGTGGCCCGAATTCATACTGGCAGGGCCATGAGCGCTCAATCCAGCGGACGAGATCCAACAACGACTTGAGCCGACAGGAAACTGTCCGACCGCGAAAGCGTGTGCGGGCATCCATCGGCTCATCCGCAACAATCAACGCTCGGGCCCCGCTGCGGCGGATCGCTCGGGCTTACCCGTATTTCAACAGGAGAAACAATGGCTGTCGCAGTAGCTAAGGAAATGAACCCCACGCGCGATGAATTCGCCGCCATGCTGGCCGAGAGCCTCGCCAAGGACGACGTGTACGAAGGCACCGTCGTAAAAGGCAAGGTCGTCGGCATCGAGAAGGATCTGGCCGTCATCGACGTCGGCCTGAAGATGGAAGGCCGCGTGCCTGTCCGCGAGTTCTCGCCCTCGGCGAAGGACGGCGGCCTGAAGGTCGGCGACACCGTCGAAGTCTACCTGGAGCGCGTCGAGAATGCGCTCGGTGAAGCGGTGCTGTCGCGCGACAAGGCGAAGCGCGAAGAGAGCTGGACGCGTCTCGAAAAGATGTTCGAGGCAAACGAGAAGGTGAACGGCGTCATCTTCAACAAGGTCAAGGGCGGCTTCACGGTCGACCTCGACGGCGCGGTGGCATTCTTGCCGGGCTCGCAGGTGGACATTCGTCCCGTGCGCGACATCGGCCCGCTGATGCATCAGTCGCAGCCGTTCCAGATCCTGAAGATGGATCGCCGTCGCGGCAACATCGTCGTCTCGCGCCGCTCGGTGCTGGAAGAAACGCGCGCCGAACAGCGCGCCGACATCGTGGCCCGCCTCGGCGAAGGCCAGGTCATCGACGGCCTCGTCAAGAACATCACCGACTACGGTGCGTTCGTCGACCTCGGCGGCATCGACGGCCTGCTGCACGTGACCGACATGGCCTGGCGCCGCGTCAACCATCCGTCCGAGATCCTCAACGTCGGCGACACGGTGAAGGTGCAGATCATCCGCATCAATCCGGAAACGCAGCGCATCTCGCTCGGCATCAAGCAGCTGCAGTCGGATCCGTGGCAGGCGATC
>JAKAXS010000239.1 GCA_021816505.1 Pseudomonadota bacterium | reverse complement strand
TCCTGTTTCGCGAGGTCTACGGCAAGCCTCTGGTCTATCTGGATAACGGAGCTTCCGCGCAAAAGCCGACGCCCGTTATCGAGGCGATGGATCACGCGCTGCGCTTCGAATACGCCAACGTCCATCGCGGGCTGCACTATCTGTCGAATACGGCGACGGCGAACTTCGAAGCCGCGCGCGATACGGTGCGCCGCTTCCTGAATGCCGGTTTGAACGACGAGATCATTTTCACGCGCAACGCCACCGGCGCGATCAACCTCGTGGCCTCCTCGTTCGGCGCGCTGAACATCGGCGAGGGCGACGAGATCGTTCTGTCGATCATGGAGCATCACTCCAACATCGTGCCCTGGCACTTCCATCGCGAGCGCAAGGGGGCGGTTCTCAAGTGGGCACCGATTGCGGACAACGGCGAATTCCTGCTCGATGAGTTCGAGAAGCTGTTGACCCCGCGCACCAAGATCGTCGCCATCACGCACATGTCCAACGTGCTCGGCACCGTGGTGCCGATCAAGGAGGTCATCCGTATCGCGCACGCCCGGGGCATTCCCGTGCTCGTCGATGGCAGCCAGGCCGCGGTGCACCTGCCGGTCGACGTACGCGACCTCGATGCCGACTTCTACGTCTTCACCGGTCACAAGACCTACGGCCCCACGGGCATCGGCGTGCTTTACGCCAAGCGCGGGCATCTCGACGCCATGCAGCCCTACGAAGGCGGTGGTGAGATGATCGAGACCGTGGCCAAGGATCGTGTCACCTACGCCACGACGCCGCACAAGTTCGAGGCCGGCACGCCGGCCATCGCCGAGGCCATTGGGCTCAACGCCGCCCTCACCTATATGATGCAGGTGGGCCGTGAAAACATAGCGGCGCATGAGGCCGAACTGGGAACGTACGCCACGGAGCGCCTATCGAAGCTGGATTGGCTGAAGCTGCACGGCACGGCGCCCGGCAAGGGCGCCATCGTCTCGTTCACGATGGACGGCCTGCATCCGCATGACGTGTCGACGATCATCGATCGTTCCGGCGTGGCGGTGCGTGCCGGCCACCACTGCGCCCAGCCGCTCATGGAGCGTCTCGGCGTCACGGCCACCTGCCGCGCCTCCTTCGCGATGTACAACACGCGCGACGAGGTCGACGCCCTGGTATCGGCTTTGGAAAGAGCCAAGGAGTTCTTTGCCTGATGGAAACGACCAAGCCACACGACAGCGAGACATTGGCGCCCGAGCGATCTGTCGCGCATGAGCGCGTCGAGCGTCCTGTCGCGCCCGAGCCCGAGGCCAAGTCCTCCCTGGCGCAGGATCTGGCCAACGTCGGCATGCCGCAGTCCGGGCCGGCCGTCGAGCCGGTCGTCAGCGCCTCAGCGACGGCGTTGCCGCCTGAAGAAATCGACCGGCTGACGGCCGAGATCATTGCCGCCTTGAAGACGGTTTACGATCCCGAGATCCCCTCCGACATCTACGAACTCGGGCTCATCTACAAGATCGACATCGACGACGACCGCAACGTGGCCGTGGAAATGACGCTCACCGCGCCGGGCTGTCCGGTCGCCGGCGAGATGCCGATCTGGGTCGAGAACGCCGTCAACTCGGTGCCGGGCGTTGCTGGCACGGCCGTAACGTTGACGTTCGATCCGCCATGGGATCAAAGCCGAATGTCGGACGAAGCCCGACTCGTCCTCAACATGTTCTGATAAAGTGTACCGGAATAGTATGGAATTATGCTACACTATCCCGGAACTTGAACTGCAGCCGCGACCGCCTACCTGACGACAAGACCGCAACAGGATTTCAAAGATGCCGAGCCTGCGCATAGCACCCAAGGTGATGACCTTGACCGACGCCGCCGCCGCGCGCGTCAAGTCGCTGATGGCGTCCAAGGAAGAAGCTTTCAAAGGGCTGAAGATCGGCATCAAGAAGGGCGGCTGTGCGGGCATGGAGTACACCATGACCTGGGCGGAAGCGGTAGACCCGCGCGACGAGATCATCGAACAGGACGGTGCCATCGTCCTCATCGATCCGTCGGCGCTGATGTACCTGCTCGGCACCGAGATGGACTTCAAGACCGACAAGCTCGCCTCGCAGTTCGTGTTCAACAACCCGAACCAGAAGAGCGCCTGCGGTTGCGGCGAAAGCGTCAACCTCGAACCCGCCCACGCTCCCGGCACCCACAGCCACTAGCCTACCAGGCCGTCTTGCCTCGGCGCGTAGGTTGGGTCGAGCCCACTTGTGAGACCCAACATGTTCTAGGTGGTGCCGTTAATTGTTGGGTCACGCTACGCTTGATCCAACCTACGCGACGTCGCCAGGATGACGCGCAACGACCACGTCAATCATGGAGTTGAGGCGATGACTCTCGCGGCCAACGAAAACGAGCCCGCCTGGGTCGACGAGGTGCTGGACTTCTGGTTCGGCCTGCCGCCGGAAGCCTGGTTCCAGAAGTCCGAAGCATTCGACCGCGAATGTGAAAGCCGTTTCCGCCCGACGTACGATGCTCTGGCGCGGCAATCCGCCGGGGCCATCGCCACGTCGCCACGTCATGCGCTTGCCGCCGTGATCGTCCTCGATCAGTTTTCTCGCAACATCTTCCGCGATACGCCGCAGGCCTTCGCAGCCGATCCTTTGGCGCGCGCCGTCGCCAACCTCGCGATCGAGCGCGGCTGGGACACGGGCTTGTCCAAGGAACAACGCACATTCCTCTACCTGCCATTCGAACACAGCGAAGACGTGGGCGACCAGGCGAAGTCCGTCGCGCTGTTCGAAGCGCTGGGCGATGACTTCTATCTTTCGTTCGCGGTCGCCCACCGCGACATCGTTGCCCGCTTCGGCCGTTTTCCGCATCGCAATGCCGTGCTCGGACGAACGTCGACGGCGGAAGAGACGGCGTTCCTGCAGCAGCCGGGCAGCAGTTTCTGATCCCCATTTGAACTGAGCGCTTGATTGCGCGCGCGGGCGGGATAGCCTGCCGCCGGGTCATGGTTGTCCTGGTGGAGGCGGCGATGCGGTATCGGTGGGTGGCTCTTGTCGGTTTGGCGGCTTTCGCTGCTTTGGCACCATCCGCGAGGTCACAGGACGCCGCGCCACCCCCCGAAGCAACCGAGCCCGAGGCACAACCTGTAGCTCCTGTTGCCACCACCGAGGGCGTGAAGGCATTCCTTGCCGGAGAACTGGGCGTGCCCGTCGAGCGCATGACAGATGACGCCGATCTCGTTGCAGACCTGAAGCTCGACCAGGGCGTCGTGTTCTATGCCGTTCAAGCCGCGATCGACGCCTTCGGCGGAACGAAACCGGCGGGCGAACTGACGCGTGTCGCCGATGTCGTGAAAGCGGCGCTTCCGCAGACTGCGGTCGTCAAGAAGCGCGCCTTCCGCTCGGCGGTTGCGCCCTCGTCCACCTCGTACGTGCAGGCGGTCTACTACGTCACCGACCGCAAGGCGACGGGCGACCTCAAACCGGAACTCGCATTCGGCGGCGAGCGGTCAGCCGAAGGCGAACTCAGCTACGGCCGCGCCGATGTCAACATTCCCTATTCCCACAAGCCGGGTCACATCGAAACGCCATGGCTCAAGATCGAGAAGCTGCGCGATGCCAGCAAGCACATCTACATCCTGCAACTGGAAGGCCGTGACGAGAACCAGTTCTATAGCGACATCGCCGGCAGTGCCGAGGCGGGCGACGTGCTGGTCTACGTCCACGGCTTCAACGTGCGCTTCGAGGACGCGCTGGTGCGCGCCGCGCAGATCTCGTTCGACTTCGGCTTCAAAGGCGCGCCGATCGTGTTCTCCTGGCCGTCGTGGGGCTCTTTCACTGCCTACAACTCGGATTCCGAGAATGTCTTGTGGAGCGCCCGGCATATCGAGGCCTTCCTGACGACCCTGAGCGAGAAGGCCAATGGGCGGAAGATCCACCTCGTCGCGCATTCGATGGGCAGCAAGGGATTGCTGACGGCGTTGCGCTACATCGCCTATCGCGGAACGGCCGGTCAGCTGTTCGGCAGCGTGATCCTGTGCGCGCCCGATTTCGACGCCGGCCTGTTCCGCGAGCAAGTCGCCGCCGAGGTGCGCCCGCTTGCGGCCCAGTGGGTCGTCTACTCGTCGAACAAGGATATCGCGCTCACGGCCTCCGAACAGCTCAACGCCGCGCCGCGCCTCGGCAAGCCTGTCACCTATGCGGAAGGCTACGAGATCATCGACGCGTCAGAGCTGGAAGTGACCCCGTGGAGCGTGCCCGAAGCGCACTCCTACTACGCCACCAAGCAGGTCGTTCTCAACGACATGGTGAAGGTGCTGTCAGGGATGGCGGCCAACGCCCGCGGCTTGAAGGAATCGCAAGAGGAGGGCGGCACCGCGTGGACATTCGCCGCCGTACCACCGGCGCCTGTCCCATAGCGGGTCTATTGCGCGGCCCGCTTTCGCGAGAAGCGGCGGATCAGGCGCGCGAACCAGCCAAGTTCGTCCGGATCCTCGGCAACGACGATCTCGAATGGCCGCTGCGTCTGCCCGGTAATCCGGGAGAGGCGTACATCGATCCTGTCCATGTTCAACCTCCTCGGTTCCGACAGCGCTCAATGAAAAGCTACCGCGCACCAAGAGTTCCGCCATTTGGCGTAAACGACAGGACCAAGGTTAAGGTGAACGAATTCTATCGACGCGCGAATGAGCGCTCGGCACTGCCGAACGGACACCGAAATGCAATGTGCGCCGCAGGCGAGGCCTACGGCGCACATCGGAAAACCAAATAATCCGCCGGGACTATCAGCTCGTGTAGCGCTTCCAGGTCACGGTCACTTTCGTGCCTACGGGAACGCGCGGGTAGAGGTCGAGCACATCCTCATTGTACATGCGGATGCAGCCCTTCGAGGCCGCGGTTCCGATCGTCCACGGCGCGTCGGTGCCGTGGATGCGGTACATGCTCGATCCCAGATAGAGTGCGCGCACGCCCAGCGGGTTCTGCGGATGGCCGCCAGGCACATAGGCCGGCAACTTCGGATTCTCGCGACGCATATCAGCCGTCGGCGTCCAGCCGGGGTTGACGCGCTTCGACGAGACCGACGTTACGCCCGACCAGCGGCTCTGCGTCCGCGGCACGGCGATCGGATAGCTGATGGCCTGACC
>JAKAXS010000238.1 GCA_021816505.1 Pseudomonadota bacterium | reverse complement strand
GCGACGCGACGCCGTCAGCGTGACTTCAACTGCGGTCCGGGGCGCAGCAAGCGTTCGCGCAATGACGCATGCGAAGCGGTTGCCGAGCGCGCGGCGACGGCGCTCGTGACATCCTGCTGCAAACTGGCCTGCAGCCGTGCCGTTGCCGCCGCGGCCTGCGGACTTACGTCGGGACGCGGTGCGGCGCGTGCCGGTACCGGTTGAGGCGGCTGATCGCTGAAGGATGTGTCGCCGCCCAGGGGGAGATCACCAGCGCCGTCCGCGGCTCCCGACTGATGTGCGGTGAGAGCCGCGCGCCAACGCTCGATAACGTGCGTCAGGAACCGCTCGTCGAGTTGGCCGTCTTGCCACCGTAGTGAGAACTGGGCGGTGCTCGATCGTGGCATCGCGTTTGCGGGCAGTTCGTCGAACAGGATGCGCACGGGAAGCGGCACGCCGTCGCCGAAGGCTAGCGCCTCGCGCTGGCCGAGCGCCGGCAGGAATTCGAGGAGTCCGACGTTGGCATCCGAGATCGCGGATGACACGATCTCCTGGTCGCGATCGTTGGACAGGCGCAGCGCGAACACGGTGCTGCACTGGGACAGAATGGTCGGATCGATTTCAGCGGGCCGCTGCGTGATGATGCAGAGCGATGCTCCGTACTTGCGGCCTTCCTTGGCGATCTTGGCGATGGCCCGTTTGCACGGCTCGAAGCCGAGCGCTGAGTTGGCCGGCACGTAGCGATGTGCTTCCTCGCAAACGAGCGTGATCGGCATCTGGCCGTCGCTCCACAGCGCGAATTCGAACGTCAGGCGGCATAGAACGGCGACCACGACGTTGACCACCTCGCTCGGCAGGCCGGTGAGTTCCAGAATGGTGAGCGGCTTGTCGTTCAACGGCACGCGGAACAGGCGGCCCAGCACCTGGGCCATGTCGTCGGTGACCGTGAGCGTGCTGAACAGGAACGAGAAGCGGCTGTCGAGCGAGATGGCTTCGATGCGTTGCTTCAATTGCCGATAGGGCTGCAGCTCGCGCTTGTTCTCCAGGCGGCCCATGCGCTCGTCGATTAGCGTCAGGAGATCCGATACGCGGTAGGGGAGCGGTGCATCGATCGAGCAGCGGCCGATGTCCGATGCCGTGCGGCGCAGGCGCGCGTCACCTGCCGCGCGTCCCGCTGCAAAACGCGATTTGGCGATCGGGATCAGCTCGGCGAGGATCTCGATTTCCGGCTTGCGGGTGGCATCCGGTACGAAGATCTCGATGGTCTCTTCGAAGTTCAGCAGCCATAGCGGCAGCTGGAGATTGCCCGGTGAGATGACTTCGGCAAGGCCGGGGAACGCCGTGGCGTATTCGTTGTGCGGATCGAGCAGCACGATATGAGCCGCGGGATTGCGTGCCAGAATCGCGCGCAGGATGAGGGCGGCCGTGCAGGATTTGCCCGTTCCCGTGGAGCCGAGAACAGCAAAATGCTTGCCCAGCAGTTCGTCGACGTTGACGTTGATCGCGATGCCTTCGTCCTGCCGCAGCGTGCCGAGGCGGACTGTCCGATCGTCGCGACCGGCGAATGCCGTGAGGAGTTCGGCGTGGGTGGCCAAGCGTACGCGATCACCCAAGGCGGGATAGCTTGTCGTGCCCCGCGAGAATGTCGACTGGCCGTCGCTGGCGCTGATGCGCAGTTCGCCGACGAGGCTGAGTTCGGCGACCCAGAATTCGTTTTCGCTCTCGCGCTGGGAGGGCACGGGAATGCTCAGCGCCGAAATGAATGCCAGCGCCACGGAGCGAGACGTGTCGATGGCCAGGAGAACGCCCATCTCCGGGCGGTCCATCTGTTTGCACTGCGAAGGCAGGTGATCGAGCATGACCACTGCCTTGGCGCCGGCCACGGATACGATGCGGCCGATGGATTGATCGGCGCGATGCGGGGTGGAGGAGGGCATTGGACTGGACATGTGATTACATACTGCTCTGGGCGAAAACGGCGTCGCTGTTTTCGGCGATAGGGATCCGGTCTGACGCCGGCAGGAACACGGTAACTTCCGTACCTTGCCCGGGCGTGCTGCGAATTGTGATCTCGCCCTCGTGAAGCTGCGTCAGAGAATGTGCGATAGGAAGCCCCAGTCCGGTGCCCTCACGCCAGCGCGTGCGGCTACCGTCGACCTGCCCGAAGGGCGTCATGGCGACGTCGATGTCGTCGGTGTTCATGCCGATGCCGGTGTCGGAGATGGTAATCGCCAGCCGGCCGGAGGGGTGATTGATCGCGGCCAACCGGACGACGCCGCCGTGCTGCGTGAACTTCACCGCGTTCGACAGGATGTTGGAGAAGATCTGGCTCAACTTGGCGGGATCGCCGCGTGTCGGCCTCAAGTCCGGCGCGATGTCGTCGGTGAGCGTCAGGCCGGCCTGGGCCGCCAGCGGAGACATCGTGAGCATGCAGGTGCGTAGAATCTCGTCGAGTTCCACGTCGCGCTGCTCCAGCACGAAGCGGCCGGCTTGGATTTTCGAGATGTCCAGGATGTCGTTGATGACGGCCAGCAGATGGCTCGCGGCCTCATGGATGATGCCCGAGTACTCGACGATTTCATGATCCTTGAGCGGCCGGGCTGCGTGCGAGGCCATCATTTTGGAGAAGCCCATCACCGTATTGAGCGGTGTGCGCAGCTCGTGGCTCATGTTGGACAGGAATTCGGAGCGGATTTTGTTAACCAATTCGGCCTGGATCTTGGCATCCCGCTCGGCCGAGCGCGCGCGTTGACGCAAAACGGCGTCGCCGACCAATGCGGCATACTCACCCATTAGGGAGCGCGTGGGTTCCCTTTTGTCGCGACGCGATAACATGCCGCCAGTTTCCCGCTGAAACGTAACGGAAAGATAAGTTTTATTTCTCAACGGCGGGTTAAGCATCGCCTCGAACGCATGCGGCGCCTTGGCCGGGCGTGGTCTCTTGTCATAAGTCGCCCATTGCGGCATGGATCGGCGTCTTAGACAAAAGTTCAAGAACGTAAGGGGAGATCGTCCGTCATGAAGAAGCGCCTGCTTATTACCCGTCGGCTTCCGGCCGCCGTGGAGGCCCGCGCCAACGACACTTACGACGTGTTGCAGGCACAGGACGATCACCAGATGACGACGGACGAGATCGTCGAAAAGGCCAAAGGCGTCGACGCCGTTCTGATCACCATCACCGACAAGATGCGCAAGGAAGTCATCGAGGCGCTGCCCGATAGCGTTAAGGCGCTGTCAACCTTCTCGATCGGTTTCGACCACATCGACCTCGAAGCCGCCAAGGCGCGGAAGCTGCCGGTCGGCAACGCACCCCATGGCGTCACGGTCGCCACGGCGGAAATCGCCATGCTGCTGCTGCTGGGATCGGCACGCCGCGCCTCGGAAGGCGAACGCATGATCCGGGCGAAGGCTTGGCCGGGCTGGGCGCCGCTGCAACTCGTCGGCCGCCGTCTCGACGGCAAGAAGCTCGGCATCTACGGCTTCGGCAAGATCGGCCAGGCGCTGGCACAGCGTGCCCGTGGGTTCGACATGGAAATCCACTACCACGACATCGTGCGCCAGCCGGCGGACAAGGAGAAGGGCGCGATCTTCCACGACACGCTCGACAGCCTGCTGTCGGTCTCGGAGTTCTTCTCCATCAATGCGCCTTCGACGCCGGAGACGCGCTATTTCTTCAACAGTGCGACGATCGAGAAGCTGCCGCAGGGCGCCATTGTCGTGAACACGGCACGCGGCGACCTCGTCAAGGACGACGACATGATCGCGGCCTTGAAGTCTGGCCGCCTGGCCTACGCAGGCCTTGATGTGTTCGCGGGCGAACCGAAGATCAACGAGGGCTACTACGACCTGCCCAACACGTTCCTGTTCCCGCATCTGGGTTCCGCAGCCATCGAGGCGCGCAACCAGATGGGCTTCGAGGCGCTGGACAACGTCGACGCCGTGTTCGCGGGCAAGGACATGCCGTTCAAGCTCGCTTGACGCATGAAAGCTTAACGTTGCCGGCTCCCCTTGAGGGGGCCGGCAACGCGAAATTCGGAACGCCGGGCCGGCAGACGCCCCGCCGTTAAGCGTAATCTTAAGTCAAAATTAGCAGCATACGCCTCATTTTGCTCCGATAGCGGATCGCCGGAGCGATGAATGAAGGGCGTTGTTTTCAATCTCCTGGAAGACGTGGTTACGCGCGCCCACGGCGCCGACGTTTGGGATGACCTGGTGGACGCTGCCGGCGTTTCGGGAGCCTACACCTCTCTTGGAAGCTACCCCGACAGCGAAATGCTGGCCTTGGTGGCGGCGGCGTCCGAGGCTCTGAAGGTTCCCCCGAACGACGTGCTGCGCTGGTTCGGCAAAGAGTCCATGCCTCTTCTGGCTGAACGCTATCCGGTGTTTTTCGAACCCCACAAAGAGACGCGCGATTTCATCATCAGCGTCAACAGCATCATCCACCCGGAAGTGCGCAAGGTCTACCCGGGCGCAGACGTGCCGGTGTTCGAGTTCGGCCAGAGCGAAGCCGGCGACCTGATGATGACGTACCGTTCGCACCGCAAGCTCTGCGCGCTCGCTGAAGGGTTTGCTCAGGGAGCGGCGGCGCAATTCTCCGAAACGGTCGCCTTCGAACATTCCAAGTGCATGCACGATGGCCATGACGCCTGCGTGATCTCCATGAACTTCCAACGGCTGGCTTGATCCATGACGGCAACCCTCGCCTCCGAAGCCGATCTGCGTGCCGAGATCGCCAAACTCAAACGCCGGCTGGAACGCGAGAAGAAGTCGCGCGTGGATGCGGAGGGTATTGCCGAGCGGGGGATGCGCGCGCTTTACGACAAGCAGCGTCAGTTGGAGCTTCTGGAAAAGGTTGCGGCAGCGGCAAACGAGTCCACGTCGCTCAACGAAGCCATCCGCACGACACTGGTCCAGGTCTGCGAGTATACGGGCTGGCAGGTCGGAAACTCGTTTCTGGCCGAGATGGGGAGCGACCAGTCGTATCAGCTGATATCCACGGGAACGTGGCATGCCGTGAACAAGGACCACGACTATGCCTATGATCTCGTAACACGTTGGAAGACGTTCGACGCCGGGCAAGGACTGCCGGGCCGGGCCCTGTCGACGAAAGCGCCGGTCTGGATCGTCGATGTCGTCAGCGACAACAATAGATCGGAA
>JAKAXS010000237.1 GCA_021816505.1 Pseudomonadota bacterium | reverse complement strand
TGGACATCGCTGATCACGGCGAGTTTCATGGCTGCGCGGCGTCCCGCTAGGCTAGTCCTGCCTCAAACTTTGGCCTGTGAGCCGACGCTGCTTGTACCACGCGGCAAGCTCTTGCCATGGCTCGATTGTCCAATGAGAACTCGCGGCGCCTGACGTTGAAGGCAAAACGAAAATCTCGGGAAAGTCCGCTACTGGTGGACAAAGCCTGCCGTAGGCGATGAGGCTGGTGGGCTTTTCCAGAAATACACTCGCGGCACGCTTGCTCGTGAACGCGACGCCCGCGGGTCGATAAGCCCTCATCTTGCTCGCGAATTCTACCGGGGCTCCTTTCAGGGCAAGAGCGACATCGGCACTATGATCGGCGCCGGCAGCTGATTTGACGACGTCCGTGAAGCCCATCCCGAGTTTCGCGACGTTGCGGAACTCCTCCGGAGCAAAGAGCCGCGGCGTAATTCCCACCTCCGCCAGCGTCCGCCAGAACCGGTTCCCTGGCTTTGCGTAGTAAGCGCCACGCCTTGCGGACTCTTCACCGGCGGCCGTACCCACGAACACGACAGTCATGCCGCGCTGAAGAAGATCCGGAAGTTTGTCCTCGCCATCCATCGCGGTCCTTATCGCTCTCCATGTCAATAATACCGGCCGCCAGCGCGCGTGAGTTGCAGGCGGACATGCTTCAACGCGGCGACAGTCTCGTTGCCAGATATATCGGGCCTACCCCGCCTCCACATAAACCTTCCCGCCCATCTCCTTGAACTTCTCGCTCATCGCGTCCATTCCCTCCTGCTTCTCGTTCAGCTTTGCTGCGTAATCCCGCACATCCTGCGTGATCTTCATCGAGCAGAACTTCGGGCCGCACATGGAGCAGAAGTGCGCCACCTTGTGCGCGTCCTTCGGCATCGTTTCGTCGTGGAAGCTCCGCGCCGTGTCCGGATCGAGCGACAGGTTGAACTGGTCCTCCCAGCGGAAGTCGAAGCGGGCGCGTGAGATCGCGTCGTCGCGCAGCTGCGCCGCCGGGTGTCCCTTGGCGAGGTCGGCCGCATGCGCCGCGAGGCGATAGGTGATCACGCCCGTCTTGACGTCGTCGCGGTTGGGCAGGCCGAGATGCTCCTTCGGCGTCACGTAGCAAAGCATCGCCGTGCCGAACCAGCCGATCATCGCGGCACCGATGCCGCTGGTGATGTGGTCGTAGCCCGGCGCGATGTCGGTCGTCAGCGGTCCAAGCGTGTAGAACGGCGCCTCGCCGCACTCACGCAGCTGTTTCTCCATATTGACCTTGATCTTGTGCATCGGCACGTGGCCGGGGCCTTCGATCATCACCTGGCAGCCTTTGGCCCAGGCGATCTGCGTCAGCTCGCCCAGCGTCTCCAACTCGGCGAACTGTGCGCGATCGTTGGCATCCGCGATCGAGCCGGGGCGCAGGCCGTCACCCAGCGAGAACGACACGTCGTAGCGCCGCATCAAGTCGCAGATCTCGTCGAAGCGTTCGTACAGGAAGCTCTCGCGGTGATGCGCCAGGCACCACTTCGCCATGATCGAGCCGCCGCGCGAGACGATGCCCGTGACGCGATTGGCCGTCAGCGGCACGTAGGCGAGGCGCACGCCGGCGTGGATCGTGAAGTAGTCGACGCCTTGTTCGCACTGCTCGATCAGCGTGTCGCGATAGAGTTCCCACGTCAGCTTCACGGGATCGCCGCCGCACTTCTCCAGCGCCTGGTAGATCGGCACCGTGCCGATCGGCACCGGAGAATTGCGCAGGATCCATTCGCGCGTGGTGTGGATGTTGCGGCCGGTGGACAGGTCCATCACCGTGTCGGCACCCCAGCGGATCGCCCACACCATCTTCTCCACCTCTTCCTCGACGGAGGAGGTGACGGCCGAGTTGCCGATGTTGGCGTTCACCTTCACGAGGAAGTTGCGGCCGATGATCATCGGCTCCAGCTCGGCGTGATTGATGTTGGCCGGAATGATCGCCCGCCCGCGCGCGATCTCGTCGCGCACGAACTCCGGCGTGATGTGCTCGGGTATCGCCGCGCCGAAACTGTTGCCGTCGCCGAGCGCCGCCTTCGCCCGCTCCAGCGCCGCGGCCCGCCCCAGGTTCTCGCGATGCGCGACGTAGATCATCTCCTTCGTGACGATGCCGGCACGCGCGAATTCGAACTGCGTGATGGGATTCCCTCTCCCCGTACTTACGGGGAGAGGGTTAGGGTGAGGGGCAGAAACTTGCGGTGCGGCCGGCGGAGTCGAAGTCTGCGGCCCGGCACCGTCTAACACCGGCGCGCCCCGCTGCCCCTCACCCCGACCCTCTCCCCATGAAGGATGGGGAGAGGGAGACGAGGCTCCGTCCGCGCCAATCCCCCGCATCGGCCGCGGCACGGTCGGAAACACGCGTGCTGCTGCATTGCCCGAGACGTTGCCGTTGTCCTCCGGCTTCACCGTGCGGCCGTCGTAATCCTCCACGCCTCCGCGCTCGCGCACCCAGGCTTCGCGCACGCGCGGCAGGCCGCGCTCCACGTCGATGGTCGCGGTCGCGTCCGTGTAGGGTCCCGACGGATCGTAGACCCGGAACGGCGCCTCGCCGGCGGACTCCGACAGAACGATCTCGCGGAAGGGCACGCGCACGTCCGGATGACCGTCAGGCGAGGTGTAAACTTTCGCCGAGCCGCTGATTGGCCCGGTCGTCACCTCCGGCCGCATCAAGTCTTTGCTGCGCGTGATCTTGTTCATTGCGCTCTCCCGTGAGCGGCCGCGCGAACGCGGCGTGAAAAGGGAGGCCAATACGACAAAGGAAAAAATTGTGGCGCGGTAAGGCGCTGCACGTTCCTGTCCCTTCGCCGGCATGACCCGGATCAGGTTCAAAGGGTGCTCGCGCGATCGATAGCGCAATCTCAGCCGGATACCCCCGGCGCCCCTCGGACCGTGACCAGTGTGCAACGGTTAACCGCTGTCCGCAACCTTGCGGTTCTAAACACCGATCATCTCTGTACGGCGCGTCAGCGGTCGATTAGCGATGCTCATTTCCGGAGTGTCACGATGAGACCTGTTTTCGCTGCGGTCGCCGTCACCGCCCTTTTGGCCGGTTGCGCCACGATCACCAAGGGCACGACGCAGAACATTGCCGTCGATACGCCGGGCGCGCCGGGTGCGCAGTGCACGCTGTCTTCAGAGGGCATCTCCACAGTCAACGTCGTGACGCCGGGCACAGTCACGGTCGACAAGAGCAAGCACGCCATCAACATCCGCTGCAAAAAGGAATGCTACCAGGACGGAGCCGGCGTCGTGTCGTCCAACACGGAGGCGATGACGGCCGGCAACATTCTGGTCGGCGGCGTGGTGGGCCTGGGCGTGGATGCCGCGTCGGGCGCGATGAACAAGTACAATGAGCAAAATCAAATCGTGATGGTGCCCGTCGCCGGTTGCCGTCCGGCAGGCGAAATGCCGAGCCACGGCCGTCGCCAACCGATCTAGCTGAACGCGCAAACACGAATCAACGCTGATCAAATCCCGGCGATGCCAAAGCGCGCTTCGAAACTGAACGCGAGCCCCGTCCATTATTTTAATCGCAACGCAAAAAAAAGTGCACATCGTGCACTCGACGGATCATGTTCGCTAATCCTGATACTGCTCGTAAGGACGATCAGAATGCGGAATTTACGCGACCGTTTCGCCGGTAAGATCTGATTAACCGGCCGGGCCCCGAAGTTCTCCATGTTGTGAACTTTGAGGGTTATAGGATGATCAAGGTATTTCAGGTGTTTGCGCTGTCATTTTGCGCAGTGGCGCTCTGCGCGACGGCAGCACTTGCAGGCCCGGGTGAGCTGACCGGCGGCTGGACCGGCGTCCATCTGAGCATCGGCGCAGGGCTCGGCCAAATGACGACGGAACTCCGTGCCGCGCCGGATGCTGATTTGAACGATCCCGGCGCCGCAGGCGCGACGGCCTCCTTCGACGGCATCGCGGCAAACGGTGCGTCGCTGAATTTCAGCGCCGGCGTGGATTATCAATTCGCGCCGCGCTTCGTTGCCGGCGCCTTCATCGACTATGACGTGCAGGACCTGGAGACGAACGTCGACGTCTCGATCCCTGGCATCGGCGTCCGCGCCGATGGCCGCATAGAGGTAAACCGCAGCTGGGCGATCGGCGGCCGCATCGGCTATCTCCCGTCGGCCAACACCATGATCTTCGCCACCGCAGGCATCGCGCAGCTTGGAAGCACCGAAGCGCACCTTTCGCTCGCGATCGACACCTTTCATGTCGATGCGCGCGCATCCGTGCCGACGTTGACGGGTGCCTTCATCGGGGGAGGTTTCGAGACGCGGCTGACCGACCATATTTCACTGCGCGGCGAGTACCGCTACGCAGACTTCGGCTCCGGCGACGTCACGCTGCCGACCGTGGACGGCACGGACCTGAACGACTTCGTATCGCTGCGCGCCGCGCCAGCGCTACACACCGAGCGCGCATCTGTTGTTTACCGCTTCTAGAGTGCTTCCGGACAAGTGTGCAGCGGTCTTCCGATAAGAAGCCACGCCAAAACAAGCGCGCGGCGGGGCCCCGGTTCAGTCTTTCGTTCCGGGGCCGCCGTCAGAAGCGTCGCCCGCCACTCGAGTAGCGAGCGCCCCGGCGATCAGCCGACCGGCATGCTTTCCGGCTCGGCCTTCAGCTTGGCGACCGGAGGCGGGATGCGCGTATCGCCGCCGCCGATCATCCGCTTGTAGTTGACCGTGCGGATCATCTCGCGAATGCGCGGCTGGATTTCCGTGCGCCAGCGCGTGCCGTTGAAAACGCCGTAGTGGCCAACGCCCTGCTGCACGTAATGATACTTCTCGTCGGCCGGAACGTTGGGGCACAGGTCCAGCGCGGCGCCGGTTTGGCCAAGGCCGCAGATGTCGTCGCGTTCGCCCTCGACGGTGATGATCGCCGTCTTGCGGATGGCCGAGCAGTCGACGCGCTCGCCGCGATGCATCATCTTTCCGTCGGGCAGCGCGTGATCCTGAAACACGGTCTTCACCGTCTGCAGGTAGAACTCCTCGGTGAGGTCCATCACCGCCATGTACTCGTCATAGAATGTCTGGTGCTGCTTGACGCTGTCGCAGTCGCCCTTGACGAGGTTGTTGAACAGATCCTGATGCGCCTTCATGTGGCGCTCCAG
>JAKAXS010000236.1 GCA_021816505.1 Pseudomonadota bacterium | reverse complement strand
GCGACCTCGGCGACGGGTTCGTCGATCTTCCCATCGTCGCCATGACGGCGAATGTCGCCGCCGACGAGGTAGAGCGATGCCTTGCACGTGGAATGAACGGGCATGTCGGGAAACCCGTCGACCGGAGCCGACTGATACGTATGATCGAGTCCAAGCTTCGTACGGCGTGAGGCTGGCGCGGCGCAGAAACCTCACACAGGAGAAAAACTGTTAACTGAACCGACAAAAGCGAAGCACACGCCTTAATTACGCGCTTCAGATATGTGATATAGGACGTGCAATTCATATATCGGTAGACTTATGGCCTCGTACTCAACGCCCTCTTCGGTTCTCGACGTTTGCCGGCTGGAAGAGCTGCGCGAACTGCTTGGCCCTGAAAAGCTGAACGAAGCGCTCCGCGCCTTCGAGCAGCATTTGTACGATGCGCGTTGCGCAGTCGAGGCAACCGAGCCAGCGGATCCGCGGGTCTTGATCCTGGCGCACCAGATGTCGTCTGCGGCCGGCTCGCTCGGGTTCGAGGAACTAGCGCGCGCCAGTCGCACCGTCATGACCTGCGCACCGGGCAAGCCCCGTGAGGCCGACTTCCCTACCGCTCTGGCGGCATTGCAGGTCGCCGTGCAGCAGGCGGCTAGCGCATTGAGCAGCGTTCCGAGATAGCTGCACCTCGTCACGCCACCAAATACCGCAGCAGGCTCGGACGATCGACGGTGCATTCGCGGGGCGGACTGCTATAAGGCGCCGTCAATCGTAGAACCGTCATCGATGCCTGATCACACGCGCTCCTCCGCCACACCGCCCATCCTCGCAAACGCCGGCACGTTGCTGTCGCGCTATGACGCCGTCTTTTGCGACGTCTGGGGCGTCGTCCACAATGGCGTGGACGCCTATGACGACGCTTGCCGGGCCCTGCAGCGATTCCGCGATGGCGGCGGCACCGTCATTCTGCTCACGAACGCACCCGTTCCCGAGCATCGCGTTGAGGCCATGCTGGCGTTGCGCCGCGTTCCGCGCGCGGCGTGGGATGCAATCGTGTCGTCGGGTGCCATCGCGCTTCGTCACCTCGTCGAGCACCGTCTGACGAAGTTGTACGGCATCGGCCCGCGCGATCGCGACGCCGCGTTCTTCGAAAAGGCTGCCGCGACGCTGGTCTCCATCGACGAAGCGCAGGCGATCGTCGCGACCGGGCTCAACGACGACCGGTCGGAGACGGCCGAAGACTATCGTCCGGTGCTGGAGCAGGCCTTGGCGCGGCGGCTGCCTTTCGTCTGTGCCAATCCGGATCTGGTCGTCGATGTCGGCGGCACGCTGTACCTGTGTGCCGGTGCCATTGCCGATGTCTACGCGCACATGGGCGGCGAGGTGTTCTGGGCCGGCAAGCCGCACGCCTCGGCTTATGAGACGGCGTTCGCCAAGGTGGCGGAGTTGCGTGGCCGGCCCGTTGCGAACGATCGCGTGCTCGTCATCGGGGATGCCTTGCGGACGGACCTGGAAGGCGCGCGCCGCGCGGGGCTCGATGCACTGTTCGTCGCCGGCGGCATTCATCGCAGCGACGTGGTGGGCGAAGATGTGGCGCAAGCCGGCCGGATCGTGCCGGCGAAACTCGACGCGCTGTTCGGCGCGGCCGACGCACCGCCGGCAATCGGCGCCATGATCGAACTGAAGTGGTAGCTCTTCATGTCGCTGGTCCGCATCTATTTTCGCGTCATCGGACTGCTGGCGGCCGAGAAGGGCCTGGCACTCTCGGTCGCTGCGGCCGGCGTTCTGATCAGCGTGGTGCAGTTGGCCGAACCGATCCTGTTCGGCTGGGTGATCGACGCTCTGACGCGGGGCGAGGCTGCCGTCTCGACCATCGGACTGTGGGCCGGCCTCGGACTGTTCTCCGTTGGCGCCAGCGTCGTGGTCTCCATCACGGCTGACCGGCTCGCGCACCGGCGGCATCTGGCAGCACTCGGGGAGGCCTTCGAGCGCGCGATAACGCTACCGGCCGGCTATCACGCCGATCGCGGTTCGGGCGCCGTGGTGCGCACCGTACTTCAAGGCACGGATGCGCTGTTCTGGCTCTGGCTGGCGGGCCTGCGCGAGCAGTTGACGGCCGTGGTCGGCATCATCCTTCTCGTGCCGACGGCGATCAGCATCGACGCCCGCATGGCCGGCATTCTCGCCATACTGGCGATTGCCTACGTCGGTCTCAACTCGCTGGTGATGCGCAAGACGTCGGCGGGGCAAGCGGCAATCGAGAGCTACAATTCCAAAGTCTACGGCCGCGTCGGCGACGTGATCGGCAACGTGACGGTGGTGCAGAGTTTCGCGCGGCTGAAGGCCGAAAGCGAAGCCATGCGCGATCTGATGAGCCAGCTCATCACCGCGCAATATCCCGTGCTGACGTGGTGGGGCATTCTCAACGTGCTGCAGCGGGCCGCCGCCACCACGGCGCTGGTCGCGGTGTTCACGCTCGGCGCGCTGCTGGTTCGCCGGGGCGAGATGACGGTGGGCGAGATCGTGTCGTTCGTCGCGTTCGCCAACTTGCTCATCGGCAAGCTCGACCAGGTTTCCAGCTTCGTCACGTCCGTGTTTCGCCAGGGGCCGGTGTTGCGCTCCTACTTCGCACTGCTGGACGAGCAGAACGCCATCGCCGAGCCGGCGGACGCCAAGCCGCTGGGGACGGTGGCGGGCGATGTTAAATTCGAGAACGTGTCGTTCACGTTTCCGGAGTCGCAGCAGGGCGTCTTCAATCTCGACATTGCGGCCGCTCCGGGCAGGACGGTGGCGCTGGTCGGACCGACGGGCTCGGGCAAGACAACGACGCTCTCGCTGCTGCAGCGGCTGCGTGCGCCGGACGGCGGCCGCATTCTCGTCGATGGCCAGGACATCGCGACCGTGACGCTGCAGTCGCTGCGGTCGTCGATCGCGGTGGTGTTCCAGGATGCGGGCCTGTTCAATCGCTCGATCCGTGACAACATCGCTATCGGCCGGCCGGAGGCCACGGATGCGGACATCGAGCGGGCGGCCCGGCTCGCCGAGGCGCACGACTTCATCATGCGCAAGCCGGACGGCTATGGCTTCGTCATCGGCGAGCGCGGCAATTCGCTCTCGGGCGGCGAGCGGCAGCGGCTGGCCGTCGCGCGGGCGATCCTGAAGGACGCGCCGATCCTCATTCTGGACGAGGCGACCAGCGCGCTGGACGCGGAGACCGAGGCGCGGATCAAGCGGGCGCTGGACAAGCTGCGCGCGGGGCGCACCACGTTCATCATCGCGCATCGCCTGTCGACGGTGGCGAACGCGGATACGATCTACGTGCTGGAGAACGGGCGCATCATCGAGCAGGGGCGCTTCACCGAGCTGGCCAAGGGCACGGGCTTGTTCGCGCGCATGGTGGCCGAAGGCGGATTTACGGTGCCGACCGAGGTGACGCCGCAGGATTCGCTGCTGACGCAGGAGAAGCCGTAAGCGCCGGCTGCGGTATTTTACCTCGCATTTTTGGAGGGTTAGCTGTTGTTCCGGGTGGAACAGCGGTATTGCCGCTTATGCTCCATCATGCCTCCAGATCCATTCAGGGAGGCTCCCGTGACCCGCTCAATCATCGCCACCGCCGCTGCTGGCTTCGTTGCGCTCTCGGCTTTCGCCTCGACGGCTCAGGCCTGCATCTCCTGCGAATACGTGCCGGAAGTCGTGCGCGAACATTCCACGCTGAACGAAGGCAAGTCGTACAGGCGCTCGCGCAGCACCGCGGCGGCCAGCCAGAAGAAAGCTGCCGCGCAGGCCCGCGCTGTGGCGGCGATGCGTGAACGCAAGATTGCAGAAGCGCGCCGGGTCGCGGCAGCGCGGATGGTGGCGGCGAAGTCCCGGATCGCGGCACAGGCACCGGCGAAAGAAAGTGTCGCGGCCGCCGTCAAATCCGAATCGTCGAGCGTGGCGCTGGTGAAGGCGGATACCGAGGCCAACAAGCCGGCTGCCGAGATCGCTGACACAACCCCGGCGACGTCTGAGGTTGAGACGGCTGCGCCGTCCACGGGCGCAATCGAGACGGCGTCGGTCGACAAGCCGGCGGAAGAGCCGGCGAAGACCGACGCCAAGGACGAGCCGGTCGGCTGCAAGAAGTTCATCCCGGCCGTCGGCGTGACGCTGTCGGTGGCGTGCGACTAAGCACTCTAGGCGTGATCGATCAGATCTCGTGGCGCATGCGGCGGCGCTTCGTTTCCAGATAGCGCTCGTTGTGGGCGCCGGGCTCGATCACCAGCGGCACGCGCTCGGCAACGTCGATGCCGGCCGCTTCGAGCGCGGTGACCTTGGCCGGATTGTTCGTCATCAGGCGGATGCGGGTGAAGCCCAGGTCGTCCAGGATACAGGCCGCCATCGAGTAGTCGCGCGCGTCGATGGGGGCGCCGATGTGCAGGTTGGCGTCGACCGTATCGAGGCCCTGATCCTGCAGCGCGTACGTCTGGATCTTCTTGAACAGGCCAATGCCGCGGCCCTCGTGATACGGCAGATAGATCAGCACGCCGTTCGGCAGATCCAGAATGCGTTTCAGCGCTTCCTGGAGTTGTGCATAGCAGTCGCAGCGCAGCGAGTGGAAGATGTCGCCCGTGACGCAGCCGGAGTGCACGCGGACGCTGGCCATCGCGTCGGCGTCGGCCCCTGTACCACGGTGGATGAGCGCCATGGCCTGGTTGGCCGGGTCCTCGGCCTGATAGGCACGCGCCTCGAGCGTCACCTCGCGGCCGTCGAACTCGATCGGCAGCAGCGTTTGCGCCGACCAGTCGATATCCAGGGCAACGGCCTTGAGGGCTTTCTTGTCTGCCGGCATACGCGGCTGTCTCCGATCGGTCATTGTGGCCGCATATGCTGCCTATTCGCGCCCGAGTAAAGCCCCGCAGGCAGACGAGCGCGACAACCGGCCGCTTAAGAGCGACGGAAAGGTTAAGCCGCCGCCTCTTCACCGCCGCACCATGGCAGAATATAGGTTGAAGGGACGTGAAACCAATCGAGACCTGATGCGGCACATTCTTGCGCTTTTCGTTGCGTTTTCAGCCGTCTTAACGTCCGCGCATGCCGAGGCCGTGACGCCCGATCCCAGCATCGAGGTAAAGGTCGAGCGTCTGCTGAAGCAGATGACGCTGGACGAGAAGATCGGGCAGCTGAACTTTCCCAGCCAGGCGTTCCCGTCGGACGAG
>JAKAXS010000235.1 GCA_021816505.1 Pseudomonadota bacterium | reverse complement strand
AATCCCTGGCCCAACGGGCCAAACTACACGAAAAAACGCCCTGGTCGGAGACCAGGGCGTCAATGTCCGGACGGGCCGTGGAGGACGGCGTCGTCGAAACGAATCTTAGGACTTCAGCTGCTCGAAGGTCTTCGTAGCGGCCGAGTTGAAGAGCTGGAACGTCTGCTGGGCGACCTTCGTCGACAGCTCGAACAGTTCCTTGCTCTGTGCGCCGGCAACCGAGAACTGCTGCTGCACGAAGTTCGTCTGAAGGCGGAGAGCCTCCGGCAGGGTCTTGGCGCGAGCGATCGACTGGGCGGCAGCGAATGCAGCTTCAGTGTTCGCTTCGGTGTTGCGCAGAACCTTTTCGCCGATCGACTTGGCGCCGGCGTGGGCGGCAACGAATACGTCCTCGAGGACCTTCACATTGTCCTTCGTGGCGGTGTTGATCTTCTCGTACACTTCCTTGGTCTTGGCGACGCTGTCTTCAGCGAAAGCCTGGACGTTCTCAGGAATGCGAGCATCTTTGGCGGCAGTAAAGAAATCTTGCGGGTTGAATTGCTGGGTCATGTGTGACTCCTGGTGGATATGAGAAGCTTGAATTCGGGGGCGGCGGGGACCGCTGCGTTTGCAAGAGGTATATAACCCGCCTCATTGTGCATTGCAACATCGAATTTGCTGCCGTGCGCCAAAGCTATATAGAATAGCGGTTTTGCCCCATAATAAAGGCGTTTTACAATGGATGAATGCGGATAAATTAATCGCTATCTCGCAGTTGCGAAATTTGCGTTACCCTGCTGGATCTTAGGTCAGGGACGGGAAAATGTCCCGGTATCCGGTTGCAGAGACATCAAAGAGCACATCGCGCGGAGACAGCGGCCGAGCCAGCGCCAAACCCTCCAAAGTACGGCACCGCGACAAAGCGACATAGGCCTGCCCGTGGGCAAAGGTTCCGCGGCCCAGGTCGATGTAGACGCGATCGAGGGTCAGCCCTTGCGCCTTGTGGATCGTCAGCGCCCAGGCCAGCCGCAGCGGGAATTGCTTGAAGGTGCCGGCCACCGTCTCGACGATCTTCTCCTGATCCTTGTCGAACGCATAGCGACGGCTCTCCCACGATGCCGGCTCGACCTCGTATTCTTCGTTGTTGAGCGAGATCCAGACCCGCTTCTCATCCAGTCGCGAGATGCGTGCCACCGTACCGTTGACCCAGCGCTTGTCCGGATCGTTGCGCAGAAGGATGACCTTGGCGCCCGGCTTCAGCAGCAGCGTGGCGTCGGTCGGCTGAGCGGCGGCATTGTATTCGCCGCTGAGGCTCGCTTCGTACTTGCGCGGCGTGCCGCCCAGCGCTTCCAGGTAGGCCATGTTGATGCGCTGCGCCGCGGCGTTGGTCGGCGTCAGGATGACGTAGGGATCGCCCTCGCTCAACGTCCGCACGGGATTGACGCGCGTATTGAGGAACGCCAGCACCTCTTCGTCCGCATCGCCGTCGCGCAGCTTGTTGAGGACCTCGACCAGCTTCTCGTCGTTTTGCCGGAAGACGTGCGACAGCTCCAGGCGCACCGTGCCAGCTCCCTCGCGCAACGCCGGCGTCGAGAAGAAGAACGGGCCGCCGAAGCTCGACTCCAGGTGTTCGGCGACCTCCGCCTCCTGAACCACCGGCGGCAACTGATGCAGGTCTCCGAACATGATCAGCCGCACGCCGCCGAAGCTTTCACGCGGCCGGCCGCGATTGACGCGCAGCGATTGATCGATCGCCCACATGAGATCGGACCGCACCATCGAGACTTCGTCGATGACGAGGAACTTCATGCGCCGCATCAGCTGGCCGTTCCGGCTGCGCCTGATGTCGTCAGGGCGGATCAAACGCGGTGGAAAGCCGAAGAACGAATGGATGGTCTGGCCACCCACGTTGACCGCCGCGAGCCCCGTCGGCGCGACCACGATCAGCTCGTCAGGCACGAGGTCGCGCAGCGCACGCAGCAGCGTGGACTTGCCTGTGCCGGCACGCCCCGTCACGAACAGGTGCCCCGTCTCGTCGCGAATGTGATCGATCGCGAGGCGGTACTCGTCCGTCGGCGTAATGCCGCTCGGCCAAGCCTCGTCGCGTGACGTTAAGCTGGTGGTGGACGACAACGAGGCTCTCCTGATGAGCGCTCTTGTTAGGTGACCCGAGGGCAAGCGTCAAAGCCCCACCGAATATCGTGCGCTCCGAAACGAAAAAGGGCGCCACGACGGGCGCCCTTCATTCCGTTCGGCGAACGCCGAATTAGTCGGCCGACTTGCCGAGGATCTTGAAGCTCTTGTCGAGCTTGAAGTCGAACTGGCCGTCCTTGCACTTGGCATCGTCGACTTCGTACAGGCCGGAGGCTTCGGTCTCCTGCTCGTACTTGCCGCCTTCGCAGCCGACCGCTTCGAGCGCGGCCTTGATCTTGGCGCTGTCGCCCTCGTTGACGGGGCTGTCAGCGAAAGCTGCGGTGCCGGAAAACGCGAGAACCACGGCGAGAATGGATGCACGAATCATGAAAATTGCTCCTATTGCTTGCTACACGTACGGTTAATGCGCGGGAAAATGCTCTGTTCCCGGCTGCGGGCGCACGACCCACAAAAAACTGCCGATCACGACGAGCGCGACCGGCAGCTGCTTGGAAGCTTGCAGCGGTCAGATTAGTCGCGCGTGATGTTCAACAGCTTGAAGTCCTTGTCGAACTTGATGTCGAACTGGCCGTCCTTGCACTTCGCGTCATTGACTTCGAAGACGCCGGTGGCCTCGCTCTCCTTCTCGAGCTGGCCGCCCGAGCAGCCAAGCGCCGAAGCGGCAGCCGCCAGAGCCTTGGCCTCGTCGTCAGAGGGCTTCTCGTCTGCGAACGCCGGAGCGGCAAAGAATGCCATGGCCGTGGCAGCGATGATGAGCCTCTTCATAGTGTCCTCCTGGATAGCAAAAGTTCCTGTGCTTGCCGGGAAGTTATACCCAAAGAGGTACGTTATAGCCATATCGAAAAGCTTATGGACTTAACAATATGGCGTAGACAGCCTAACTACGCGGCCGCCTCGCGCGCGCGCTCGCGCTTCTTCCGTTCGTTCGGGTCAAGCCACCGTTTTCTCAGGCGAATTTGTTCCGGCGTAACCTCGACGAGTTCCTCGTCGGTGATGTAGGCCATCGCCTTTTCGAGGGTCATTTTCATGGGCGGCGTGAGGTTGACGTTCTCATCCTTGCCGGAGGCGCGGACGTTCGTCAGCTTCTTGCCCTTGATCACGTTAACCTCAAGATCGTTCTCGCGGCTGTGCTCGCCGACGATCATGCCGGTGTACACGCGAGTCTGCGGCCCGATCATCAGCGGCCCGCGGTCTTCCAGGTTGAACAGGGCATAGGCAGCCGCCTCGCCGTCGCCGTTGGAAATCAGCACGCCCGTGCGACGGCCCTGGATCTCACCCTTGAACGGTGCGTACTCGTGGAAGATGCGGTTCATCACGGCGGTGCCGCGCGTGTCCGACAACAGCTCGCTCTGGTAACCCAGCAGACCGCGCGTCGGCACGTTGAACACCATGCGCGTGCGCCCACCGCCTGACGGGCGCATCTCCAGCAGTTCGCCGCGCCGCTCCGACAGCTTCTGCACGACGACACCCGTGTGCCCGTCGTCGACGTCGATGATCACTTCTTCGATCGGCTCAAGCCGTTCGCCGCTCTCGCTTGACTGCAGAACGACCTTGGGCCGCGATACGGTGAGTTCGAAGCCCTCGCGCCGCATGTTCTCGATCAGAATGGCCAGCTGCAGCTCGCCGCGGCCAGCGACATCGAACGCGTCCTTGTCGTCAGACTCACCGATACGTACGGCGATGTTGCGCTCGGCTTCCTTGAGAAGACGATCGCGGATCACGCGGCTCTGGACCTTGTCGCCTTCCTGTCCGGCGAACGGCCCGTCGTTGATGCGGAACGTCATCGACAGCGTAGGCGGGTCCACCGGCTGAGCTTCAAGCGGCGTCTCGACCGAGATATCGCACAGCGTATCGGCCACGTTCGCGTCGCTCATGCCGGCGAGCGCGACGATGTCGCCCGGGTAGCCCGCGTCGACCGCAGTGCGCTCCAAACCGCGGAATGCCAGCACTTTCTGCACGCGAAACGTCTCGATGAGCTTCCCGTCGCGGCTCAACGCCTTCAGTTGCTGATTGGGTTTTACCGAGCCCGACGTAACGCGGCCCGTCAGGATGCGGCCGAGATAGGGATCGGCTTCAAGCGTCGTGGCGAGCAACGTGAACGGGCCGTCGTCCACCGCCGGCGGCGGCACGTGCGACAGCACCAGATCGAACATCGGCGCCAGATCCACCTTCGGCCCTGCCGGGTCGAGCGCCATCCAGCCGTCGCGGCCCGAACCGTAAAGCACGGGAAAATCGAGTTGCTCGTCGCTGGCGTCGAGGTTCGCGAACAGGTCGAAGATCTCGTTCAGCACGTCCTGGTGACGCTCGTCCGGGCGGTCGATCTTGTTGATCGCCACGATCGGACGCAGCCCGCGCTTGAGCGCTTTCGACACGACGAACTTCGTCTGCGGCAGCGGGCCTTCCGAGGCATCGCACAACACGACGACGCCATCGACCATGTTCAGGATGCGCTCCACCTCGCCGCCGAAGTCGGCGTGGCCGGGCGTATCGACGATGTTGATGCGCGTGTCCTTCCAGACGACGGACGTGCACTTGGCGAGAATGGTGATGCCGCGCTCGCGCTCGATATCGTTGGAGTCCATCGCCCGCTCGACCACCCGCTGGTTGTCGCGGAAGGCCCCGGATTGCTTCAGCAGCTCGTCCACCAACGTCGTCTTGCCATGGTCGACGTGCGCGATGATCGCGATATTTCTCAGTTGCATAAGGATCTCGGGGGTCAGGCCGTTGTGCGGCGCAAAAAATTTAGCGGGGCGTAACACATCGCTGCCCCTTCCGCCAGTCGCTAGCATGTCGCTTGCAAGGTAAGCTCAGAGCATTGGGAAGTTTAACTAATTTGTATCAGTTCGAGACGAGGGCAGATCATGTTCAAGCGTTATGAGCCCGAAGCGGTACAGACCGCGGTGCCCGTTACGTTAAAGCGGACCAACGGCGCGGTGGAGCGCGGCCGCATAATCCTGCCGTTTCAGAAGACTCTGGACGAACTCCTTAACGGCGGAGCGGCGTTCATCGAGTTTCAACCTTACGGCGGCGAAAAAGCCTA
>JAKAXS010000004.1 GCA_021816505.1 Pseudomonadota bacterium | reverse complement strand
CCGACCGAGATCGGCAAGCTTGCCGGCGAACTGCTGCGCGATCCCGTGAAGGTCTCCGTCGCGCCCGCCGCGACGACGGCCGAGCGCGTCAGCCAGCGCGTCATCCATGTCGAGCGTCACAAGAAGCGCGACATCCTTGTCGAGCTGCTGAGCAACGCAGACCTGAAGCGCACGCTCGTCTTCACGCGCACCAAGCGCGGCGCCGACAAGGTGGCCGAGCATCTGGAAGCGAATGCCATCCAGGTTGCGGCCATCCACGGCAACAAGAGCCAGGGTCAACGCGAACGCGCACTGGACCAGTTCCGCAAGTCGCAGATCCGCGTTCTTGTCGCCACCGATATTGCGGCTCGCGGCATCGACATCGACCAGGTTTCGCACGTGATCAACTACGAGCTGCCGGAAGTGCCGGAAGCTTACGTGCATCGCATCGGCCGTACGGCACGTGCCGGCGAGGCCGGCATTGCCATCTCGTTGTGCGATCCCGATGAGCGCGGTCAGCTGCGCGACATCGAGCGCCTGACGCGTCAATCTCTGCCGCACGAGAACCGCATCTCGGGCGAAGCCGTACCGCTCGACGCGACCGGCGCGCCGCGCAGCCGTCCGAGCGGCGGCAAGCGTCCCGATCGTTCGCGCTCCAACGGCGGCGGTGATCGTCCGCACCGTGGCAGCGACCGCAAACCAGGCGGCGCCGGCTTCAAGCCGCGTGGCGACTTTGCAGCCCGTGGCGATCGCGCCGATCGCGGCGGCGACCGCAAGCCCAGCGGCGACGGCTTCAAGCCGCGTGGCGACTTTGCAGCCCGTGGCGATCGCGCTGATCGTGGCGGTGACCGCAAGCCCAGCGGCGACGGTTTCAAGCCGCGTGGTGACTTCGCAGCCCGTGGCGATCGCACCGATCGCGGCGGAGATCGCAAGCCGAGCGGCGACGGCTTCAAGCCGCGCGGTGATTTCGCAGCCCGTGGCTATCGCAACGATCGTGGCGGAGATCGCAAACCCAGCGGCGACGGCTTCAAGCCGCGTGGTGACTTTGCAGCCCGTGGCGATCGCACCGATCGCGGCGGCGATCGCAAGCCCAGCGGCGACGGCTTCAAGCCGCGCGGGGACTTTGCAGCCCGTGGCGATCGCACCGATCGTGGCGGTGATCGCAAGCCGAGCGGCTTCAAGCCGCGTGGCGACGGAGCCCCGCGTGGTGATCGCAACGACCGCGGTGGCGACCGCAAGCCGAATGGCTTCAAGCCCCGCGGCGAAGGTGCGCCGCGCGGTGACCGCAGCGAGCGCGGTGCGTCGTCGGGCAAGCCGCGCCGCGAAGGCGGCGAGCATCGCAGCCAAGGCGAAAAGTCCGGCGGTAACGGCTATCAAGGCCTCAAGCGCAAGTCCGGCGAAAAGCCGGTCTGGACCAACCGTCCCTAATCATCGGTGGGGCAGGCCTCGGTCTGCCCTGTCCTGCAGGACCGCAATCAACAACGGGTCAGACCAGGTCTGGCCCGTTTTGCTAACGAGGCAATCGTGGCCTATCCGAACGACAGCTACTGGGCAGCGCTTCGCACCGGCCCAGCAGAGATCGAAAACTACGTCCTCTCCGTGATCGACTGCGGCAAGCTGCGGCTGCCGACGGGCCAGCTCATCGCCTGCGATCCGTTCGCGTTCATGGACAAGTCCGGTGATCCCGCCGTCGCCGTGCCGCCGGGCGACTATACGGTCAAGGTGACGTTGGCCGACGTCAGCGAGAAATCCGACGGCTCACACATGCGCGAGGCTTACGCCACGCTGCTGATCGACGAGACGGCCGACGAAGTCACGCGCCGCATCATCACCCCGCTGCCGGAAGGCGTCGCCGACCCTGAGATCGGCGAGGATGGCGACTATCACGGCTTCCCGGTCGACGCCGGCACGGCCTGCTTCGTTGATGCTGGTGCCGTCACGTCCTGCATGCCCGACGGCAACTGGTACGAAGACCTGTTCGACAACGGCACGCCCGACAGCTGGTTCGCCCGCATGGACGATCCCGCGCACATTCGCGAGGGGATAGCGAACATCGTGCTGCCGCTCGCCAAGAGCGGCGAGAACATCGTCGTCATTCATTCCGGCTGGGGCGACGGCTTCTATCCGGTCGTCGGCGGCTTCGACGCGTCAGGCCGTCTGGTGCGCGTGCACATCGACTTCATGGTGGTCTTCCCCGGCGACGACGATTGAGCGATCGCCACGCCGTAGGTTGGGTCAAGCGTAGCGCGACCCAACAATTCACGGCACAACCTGGAACGTGTTGGGTCTCACAAGGGGGCTCGACCCAACCTACGCTGCGTCACCTGGGTTGACGCAACGATCAGCTTGTTGCCGCCTCCGGAAGCGTCTCCACGAGCCGCCGCAGCGTCGCGAATGTCGACAGGTCGAGCCGGCCGTCGACGCGCGCCGGCCTGAAATGCAGCTGGAAGGCGCTTAGCACCGTTTTCATGCGTTCGCTGTAGATGCCGGTCGGCTCGATGCCGTAGCCGTAGCGTGCCAGCAGCTCCTGCGCCGCCAATATTTCCGGCCCCTGCTTGCGGCCGGAAAACCCGCGATCCCCGGGATCGACCGCCATCGGCTCCACCCAATGACCCACGCCAGCGCGCGCCAGCCCCGGCCAGTCGAACTTCTCGCCCGGATCGATCTTGCGGCCCGGCGCCACGTCCGAATGGGCCAGCACTCGCTCCGCCGCTATGCCGTGGCGCGCGATGATGTCCTGGCACAAAGCCGTCACGGCCCGCATCTGCTCTGGCGGAAAGTCCGGATAGCCGCCGTTGTGGCCCGGGTTCTGGATCTCGATGCCGATGGAGCTGGAGTTGATGTCCGTCTCGGCATGCCAGGACGAGACACCGGCGTGCCATGCGCGCATCTCTTCGGCCACCATCTGGATGATGCGGCCATCCTCGTCGATGACGTAATGACACGACACCTTGCAGTCCGGGCGCGAAAGAACGTCGAGCGAGCGCTCGACGCATTCCAGGCCCGTGTAGTGCAAAATCAGGATCGACGGCGTCAGCCCGCGCAGGCGCGGCTCGATGTTCGGCGAGGGATGAAGGTCGGCGACGAGCTTGCTGTCGGGCTGTTCGATCAGTGTCAGAACGTCGCTCATGCGGCGCGAAGCTCCCGCTCGATCTGTTCGTAGGCCGTGTTGATCTGCGCCAGCTTTGCCGCGGCCGCCTTCTGCGCGGCGAGCGGAGCGCCTTGCCCGATCAGGCGATCGGGATGATAGGTCTGCGCGAGCTTGCGATAGCGCGCCTTCACATCGCTGAGCGTCGCCGTCCCCGGCAGCCCCAAGACTTCGAAGGGACATTCGAAATCGCGCACGAACTGGCAGCGGATGCGGCGGAACTCGGCCTGATCGAAACTGAATGCCTGCGCCACCACGCGCAGGAACTCGTCTTCCTTCGGATGCAGCACCCCATCGGAGCAGGCGACGTACATCAAACATTCCAGCACGGCACGGCGGGTCTCCGGCTCGCGCCGCAGGATCCAGCCCATGCGCTTGGCATAGAGTTCGTAGCCAGCCGTGTCCTGCTTTGCGAGATCGTAGATCCGCCGCATGGCGTCGGTTTCGGAGCAGGTGGCGTCGACGAACTTTTCGAACGCTGCGGCTTCCGCCGCAACCGCTACGCCGTCGGCCTTTGCCATCTTCGCGGCGAGCGCCACGAACGAACTCATGAACGCGGGGCTCTCGACACCGGTGCAGCGTGCCGGCAACAGGTTGCCGACGGTGGCGATCGCCCGCCCAAGGGCGGCACGCCAGCCACTCGTCCGCCCCGTGTCGGCGGTGTCCGCGATTGATGACCAAACCATCTGTAACTCCTAGCGAACTTCGCCGAGATGCGGAACACCCGAGGGACGATATGTCATGTGCCGCTCCAGAGGTTTGCCGCGAGGATGTGGGATCGCTTTTGCCCGATGCAAGCGGCAGCCTCCCTATCGTGTGCACCGCACGCCAAGCAGGTTGACGCTAAGAACACATGGCGTAAGAGTTTTTCCCGTCAGGAATACGGCAATGTTCCTACCCAAATCTCGGCAAAGCATGGGTGCACCTTGATGACTACGACTTGGCGCGCCGCTCTCGCAGCCCCGGTATTCGGCCTGGCATTGGGGTTGAGCGCCGCGGGCGCCGTCGCGCAGAAGGCGGAAGACGCTTTCGGCACATGGGTCCACCCCGAAAACGGTAGCCACGTGAGCATGTACGCGTGCGGATCACGTCTGTGCGCCCGCATCGTCAAAATCACGGACGACCAGAAGACGGACGATAAAAATCCGAATGCTGAGAAGCGCGACCGGCCGATTATCGGCCTGGTGATCCTGTCGGCAAAGAAAACGGGCCCGAACAGATGGACCGGCTCGCTCTACAATCGAACCGACGGGAAGACCTATAGCGGCACCGTAACCGTCTCCAGCCGCAGTTCGCTGTCGCTGTCGGGTTGCACCATGGGCATCTTCTGCAAGACCGCGACGTGGACCAGGGTCGGCGGCTGACCTACTTCGGTTCCGGCGGCGGCACTGCAACGTCCGGATTGACCGGGCCAGGCGTGGAGAACATCTCATTGCCGAAACCAAAGCCGAAAAACAACACGGCCAGGATCGCCGCTGCGGCAATCGTGGAGAATATCAGCACGCGCAAGTTGACCTCGCGGCCATCGCCTTGCCGTGCGTCTTCCCCATCAACGGAACGGCGGCGGAAAAGCATGAGCGGAACTCCTTATGATCGCTAGATCGTAGAAACGATCGGGGGCGCGCAGCCCAACTGCGCGTTTGCCCCTTGGTTGACTAACGGCGCGCCTTGTCGCTTTGTTCCCTCGCCGCCGGGTCGGCACAACTTTCCGCAATATGGCAGGGGTCATGATCAACGCACCTAAGCGCACCTTCGAGCATGTCGCAGTATTGATGGGCGGCTGGTCGGCCGAGCGCGAAATCAGCCTGCTTTCTGGCGCCGCCGTCGCCGATGCGCTGACGGGCGAGGGCTATCGCGTCACCCGTATCGACGTCGATCGCGACGTTTCCGCCAAACTTGCGAGCCTGCGGCCGGACGCCTGCTTCAACGCGTTGCATGGCAGCTTCGGCGAAGACGGCTGCATGCAGGGCATTCTCGAGTGCCTCGCGATCCCCTACACGCACTCCGGCGTGCTGGCGTCTGCGCTGGCCATGCACAAGGAACGCGCGAAAGCGGTGATGTCGACGGTCGGAAACGTGCCGGTCGCGGAGGCGAAGATCGTCACGCGGGCAGAAGCCGCCGCCGGCCATGTCATGGCGCCGCCGTATGTCGTGAAGCCGGTCGCCGAAGGCTCCAGCGTCGGCGTCATCATCGTCGGCCCGGATGCCAGCCGGCCCCCGGCGCAGATCGCCGAGGCAGGCGATCCGGCCGATGAACTGATGGTCGAGCGCTTTGTTGCCGGTCGCGAGCTGACCTGCGCGGTCGTGGGCGACTTCGTCACGGACGTCATCGAGATCGTGCCGAAGGAGGGTTTGGCCTTCTACGACTTCGCCGCCAAGTACGCTCCCGGCGGGTCGCGCCACGAGCTGCCGGCCGCTATTTCACCAGATATTTACGATTCGGTCCGGAAATACACGTTGGCGGCGCATGTTGCGCTGGGCTGTCGTGGTGTGTCGCGTGCGGATTTCCGTTTTGACGATCCCTCCCTTAGCCCAACGGCAACGGGGGAATTGATCTGCCTTGAGGTCAACACGCAGCCCGGCATGACCGGCACGTCGCTAGTTCCAGAGTTGGCACAGTACGCCGGTTCGTCGTTCGGCGAGCTCGTTCGCTGGATCGTTGAGGATGCGAGTTGCAACAGGTAGAGCAGGAATCGCAGTTTTGGCAGGGCGCTCCCGTCGCTCCGGCCCTCGATCGTGCATCTGTAACGGCAACCTCCACTAAGAAGCCTCGAGCCAGACGCCCCTTCCGGGGCCGTATCAAGGGTGCCCGTCTGCGCGCCTACAGCATTGCGGCTGCGGCATTGACGGGCGCTCTGGTCTACACCGTCGCCACCGAAGGCGGCCAACACACCCGTGCCTCGAACCCTCTGTTTCCCAGCATCGAGAACGCTGCGGCGGCGTTGGGCCTGGGCCTCGATCAGATCGCGATCACCGGCCAGAAGTACACTCCCGACAGCGATATCTTCGCCGCCCTCGATCTGCAGAGTGCGCGGTCCTTCGCCACGCTGGATGCGGACGCCGCCAAGGCGCGCATCGAGGATCTGCCCTGGATCGAAAAGGCGGAGATCGTTCGCGCCTATCCGGGCCGCCTCGACATCCGCGTGACCGAACGCGCGCCGTGGGCGGTCTGGCATCGCGCCAGCGGGGACTCCCTGATCGACCAGTCTGGCCGCGTGCTCGCGTCCGTGAAGAACGGCAGCGGCGCGGGGCTGTTGCGGCTCGCGGGTGAAGGCGCCGCGAAGGAAGCGCCAGCGCTGATGGCCGTTCTGGCGCGGTATCCCGACGTTGCCCGCCAGCTCAGCGAGGCCGAGCGCATCGCGGAGCGCCGCTGGACGCTGAAGCTCAAGCACGGGATCACGCTGATCCTGCCGCCGGAGCGCGAGTCCCAGGCATTGTCGACCTACGTCTCCGACCGCTCGGTACAGGCGCTGACGGCAGGCGGCGGCTTCGCCGTGGACCTGCGGGGCACCAATAAGATCACGCTGCGCAAGCTGACGGGCCCGTCGCCCGCCGACCCTGAAGCGAAGAGCTGAGGGCCGCAGATGGTGATGCAAAAGGAATGGGGTCAGATACGCGGCAGCCGCATCGCCGGCCTGCTTGACCTCGGCACGTCGAAGATCGTCTGCATGATCGTGGCGCTGCCAAAGGCGTTCCGCCCGGGCCCGCCGTTCGACCAGGCGCGCGTCATCGGCATCGGCCACAAGGCCTCGCGCGGCGTCAAGGCCGGCGTGATCGTCGACCTCGACGAGGCGGAGCATGCCGTTCGCGCCACCATCGCCGAGGCCGAACGGATGGCCGGCGTCGAATTGGAAGAGATCTACGTCTCGGCCGCCTGTGGCCGCATGCGGTCGCGCAACTTTACCGCCAAGGCCCGCATCGACGGCGCGGTGGTGACGGCGCAGGACGTGACCCGCCTGCTGACGGCCGGCCGCCGCCATGCCGAGCAGCACGCGCGCACGCTCGTCCATATGAACCATGTCGGCTTCCGCCTCGACGGCACGCCGGGCCTGGGCGATCCGCGCGGCATGGTCGCCAGCGAACTCGCCGTCGATCTGCACGCGGTGACCGCCGACGACGCGCCGATCCGCAACCTCATCCACGTCGTGGAGCGCTGCTACCTTTCGGTCGCGGGGCTCGTGGCCGCGCCCTACGCCAGCGCCTTGGCCGTCACCAACGAGGAAGATCGCCGCCTCGGCGCCACCGTCATCGATATCGGAGGCGGCACTACAACCCTGTCGATCTTCGCCGACGGCCAGTTCGTCTACACGGACGCGGTGCCGGTCGGTGGAAACCACATCAGTTTCGATATCGCGCGCGCATTGAACACGCCGCTTGCGGAGGCCGAGCGAATCAAGGCGCTTTATGGCACTTTGGTAGGTGCTCAGTCGGATGGACATGAGCTGATTTCCTATTCGCTTTCAGGCGAGGAGGAAGGCGGCACGTATCATACGACGAAAGCCAAGCTGGCCGAGATCATCCGGCCGCGGGTCAACTCGATGCTGGCGCTGGTGGGCGAGCGCATCGAGCGCGGGGGTTTCGCCGCTTACGCAGGCGATTGCGTGGTTTTGACGGGCGGCGCGTCGGAACTGGTCGGCATGGCCGAGCATGCCAGCGGTTTGACGGGACGCAAGGCGCGGGTGGCGCGGCCAGTTGCCCTTCTGGGAATGCCGCCCGGCTTTTCCAGTCCGGCCTTCGCGACGGTCACCGGCCTCATCGCCGCCGGCGCGGCGCGAGGCAACGAGGCGAGTGCGTTCGACGAGCGGGATGTAACCGCTCAGAGTTACCTGGGCCGTGTCAGCCAGTGGCTGAAGAGCGGCTTCTGATTAGAAGCGGCGCCGGTGCACATTCGCGCCGGTCAGCGGGGACGACATGAGCACCTCCGAAGGCATGGCCAAGCTTGCCGACCTGAAGCCCCGACTGACGGTGGTCGGCGTCGGCGGTGCGGGCTGCAACGCCATCAACAACATGATCGCAGCCGGCTTGTCCGGCGTGGACTTCGTGGTCGCCAACACCGACGCGCAGGCTCTGATGGCCTCGAGCGCGGAACATCGCATTCAGCTGGGCACGAACCTGACCGAGGGGCTCGGTGCCGGCTCACGTCCCGAGATCGGCGAGGCCGCGGCCGAAGAAGCGATGGAAGAGCTGCGCAAGCAGGTGGCCGGCTCGCACATGGTATTCATCGCCGCCGGCATGGGCGGCGGAACGGGAACCGGCGCTGCCGCGGTCATCGCGCGCGCCGCGAAGGAGCAGGGCATCCTCACCGTCGGCGTGGTGACCAAGCCGTTTCAGTTCGAAGGCGCGCGCCGCCTGCGCATTGCCGAAACCGGCATCGAGGAACTGCGTAAGTACGTCGATACGCTGATCGTCATCCCCAATCAGAACCTGTTCCGCATCGCCAACAACAAGACGACGTTTGCCGAAGCGTTCGTGCTGGCCGACCAGGTGCTTTACTCCGGCGTCGCCTGTATCGTCGATCTCATCGTCAAGGAAGGTTTGATCAACCTCGACTTCGCGGATGTACGCACCGTGATGAGCGGCATGGGCACCGCGATGATGGGGACGGGCGAGGCCACGGGCGAACGCCGCGCCATCGAAGCCGCGGAAGAAGCGATTTCGAACCCGCTGCTCGACGATGTCTGCCTGCAAGGTGCCAAGGGCTTGCTGCTCTCGATCACGGGCGGCGCCAACATGACGTTGTTCGAAGTGGACGAGGCCGCGAGCCGCGTTCGCGAGGAAGTCGATCCCGAGGCCAACATCATCGTCGGCGCCACGTTCGACGAGGCGCTGGGCGACAAGGTCCGCGTTTCGATCGTCGCCTCGGGCATGGCGCGGATCGTGCCGGCCGCGCAAGCGGCGGCAAACCAGGGTTACGCGACGCAGTCCGGCGTCAGGATCGAGCCGCGCGACAATCGTCCGCCGCAGCCGATGCCGCAATCGTCGGGGCAACCGGCGGCGTACGCCGGACAGGCATCCGCTCACTCACAACATTCGCAGTCTGCGCACATGGCGCCACGCCGCGACGAAGGTGGCCACGACATGCAGCGCCGCCTGTCGGAGGCCCTCCAGTATGGCGAGGACGACAGCGACGTCGGCGCGCCACCGTATGCGCCCGCTCCCAGCCAGCCCCATTGGCGTGGCATGTCGTCGGATCCCGGCCGCGCACCGGCTGGGCAAGTCACGATCGAGGAAGGGCCGCCCGCGCATCTGACGCCTACCGCGCCGAACGGCGGCTGGCGCCCCCCGCAGCAGCGCCAGGACCGCGGCGGCTCGAATGCCTTCATCCCGGCCCCACCGGTCGACGTGCGGCGCGGCCGCGAAGGTCGTCGCATGCCGGAGGTTTCCGATTTCCCGCCGTTGGCGCAGCGCGAGTATCACGCCAAGGCGAACGGTGGTTACAACTCGGAAGGATCGAACCAGGAATACGGCCAGCCGACCCGCCGCCGCAGCCTGTTTGAGCGCCTGGCGCGGCTCGGTCGTCGTGATTCGGGTGAGCACGATCACGCCGGCGAAGAGTACGATCCGAGCCTTCCCGGGCAGACCTATCGTAATTCCGAGCGCTCGATCCATGATCGCGCCACCTCCGAGGAGGAGGCTGAACTGCCCGTATTCATTAGCCGCGAGAGGAAATAGCGGCGAAGTTTGGAACCAATTCGCCACCTCCGTAACACAATGTAAGGAAGCGTGATTTGTCGCTACCCCACCCCGGGGTTACCGTTCCTTATCGTAAATTGAGTCCTACCGGCCTGGGCGGCATACCAAATGGTTCCGCAGGGTTGGCAGCAAAAGGATGGTTCGGGACAATCGCGTAAGACGTAAAGACTTCCGGGGGGGCTGGCCACAATCGAACGGGGAACGTGGCCCGCCAATTGGATCGAGGGACGACGCAGAATGTCTAACCGATTTATCGGCGCGAGGCAGACGACAATCGCTCGCGAAATAGAACTGAAGGGTACGGGCGTGCACAGTGGTGCACCGGTTACCGTGATCCTTCACCCGGCCGAGGCAGATACCGGCCTCCGCTTCTGTGTCATGAAAGGCGGTCGCCAGATCGCCGACATCCTCGCCAGCCACGAGAACGTCAAGAACCTTACGCTCTGCACCGTCATCGGCGACGAAAACGGCGTCACGGTCGGCACCGTTGAGCACCTTCTCGCCGCCCTCCGCGGTCTCTCGGTAGACAACTGCCTGATCGAGATCGACGGCAAAGAAGTCCCCATCATGGACGGCAGTTCCACGGTTTTCGTCGACGCGATCGACGAAGTCGGCCTCAAGGAACTCCGCACCCCCCGCAAATACCTCAAGGTTCTGAAGCCCGTCGTCGTTCACGAAGGCGATTGCTGGGGCGAACTGACCCCGCACAATTCCGGCTTCCACCTGGACGTAGAAATCGATTTCGACGCGGCTGTCATCGGCCGTCAGCGCCTGGCCTACGAAATGAGCCCCGGCGTGTTCCGCAACGAGCTGGCCCATGCCCGCACCTTCGGCTTCATGTCGGACGTGGAGCGCCTCTGGAAGGCCGGCCTGGCACTGGGTGCCAACCTCACCAACACCGTCGCCATCGGCGAAGGCCGCGTCATGAACCGCGAAGGCCTGCGCGATCCTTTCGAATTCGTGCGCCACAAGATGCTGGACGCCGTCGGCGACCTTTCGCTGGCCGGCTACCCGATCCTCGGCGCCTTCCGCTCCGTACGTGGCGGTCATCGTCTCAATTCGCTGGTCCTGAAAGCCCTTCTGGCCGACACCAGCGCCTGGACGATCGCTCAGGCTCCCCGCGTCCGCGCGGTCACGCCGCCTGCCCTCGAACTGGCAGCTGCAGCCGCCGCCGAGTAAGATCGAACGACCTTCTCCTAGACTCCTACGGGTGCCGAGAGGCGCCCGTTTACTTTTGCGCCACGCCAACGGCTTAACCGTGTGCGATGGGCCACAGATCAAGGGCTTAGCGCCTCCGCCTCGTGTTCCGGCCGCAGATCAAACACATTCCGGGCGTACCCGCTAAATCCTCGAACGACGCTGTGACTTGCGGCAGTTGCCGGTTACCCGGCACGCGACTCGTGTGCTAGCTAGAAGCTGTGCTACGACAAGATCCAGCAAGTGGCGCGGGGGAACGCGCTGGGATGAGATCTGGGGCAGGGATGGGCGGCCAAAATATCATTGCAGCCTCGGTGAAGGGCCTTACGGTCGCGCTGCTGCTCGGCATAGCGGCGGTGCTCGCAGCCTGTGGGGGCTCCTCCAGCGACATGCAGAGCATGCTGTCGACCGATCCGCCCGAGAAGATGTACGCCGAGGCCGACAGCCTCATGAGCCGCGGCAAGTTCGAAGACGCGGCGAAGAAATTCGAAGACCTCGATCGCTCGCATCCCTATGCGCCTGAAGCGCGCCGCGCCGTCGTGCTGGCTGCGTTCGCCTACTACAAGGCCGGCAAGATGCCCGAGGCCATCGCCTCGGCCGAGCGCTACACGACCATGCATCCAGGCACGAAGGATGCGCCACTCGCGCATCACATCATCGCCTCGGCCTACTTCGACGACATCAAGACGCCCAACCGCGATCAGGCGCCGACGCGCAAAGCGCTCGAGCAGCTGAAGATCCTGAAGCAGCGCTATCCGGACAGCCAGTACGCCAAGGACGCCGACAATCGCATCCGCATCGCCGAGGACAACCTCGCGGCGTCCGAGATGGAAGTGGGCCGCTACTATCTGGAGAAGAAGAACTACGTCGCGGCGATCAACCGCTTCAAGACCGTGGTGGCCGAATATCAGACGACGCGCCACGTCGAAGAGGCGCTGTACCGTTTGACCGAATGCTACCTCACGCTGGGCATCAACAACGAGGCTCAGACGGCCGCCGCCGTGCTGGGCCACAACTTCCCGCAGTCGAAGTGGTACAAGGACGCCTACGCCCTCGTTCAGTCGAACGGCCTTTCGCCCAACGCCGACGGCGACAGCTGGATGACCAAAGCCTGGAAGGCCGTCCCGAAGTTCTCGCTCGGCGGCCCGAGCGCCGGCTGACGGCGGGCTGAGCGCCTGCGATGGCTAGCAAGAAGAAAGTCCCTTCCACATCGGTCAGCAAAGCGCAGTCGTCCGCGCATGCGCCGGCCGATGCGCTGTCCAAGCCGGAAGCCGAAGCCGAGCTGAAACGGCTCGCGGCGGAAATCGCGCGGCATGACGCGCTCTACTATCAGAACGACGCCCCGGAAATCAGCGACGCGGACTACGATGCTCTGCGTCAGCGCAATGCGGCGCTTGAAGCTCGCTTCCCCGATCTCAAGCTTTCCGAAAGCCCGAGCGACCGCGTCGGCGCGACGCCTGTCGCCGCGTTCGGCAAGGTCACGCACCGCGTGCCGATGCTCTCGCTCGGCAATGCCTTCAGCGATGAGGACGTCACGGATTTCGTCGCCCGTGTGCGCCGCTTTCTCGGCTTGGTGGCCGATGATCCGCTCGAATTCACGGCTGAACCGAAAATCGACGGCCTTTCGATAGCGCTGCGCTACGAGAACGGCGTGTTCGTCGAGGCGGCCACGCGCGGAGACGGCGCAGAAGGCGAGAACGTCACCCGCAACGTGTCGACCATCAAGTCGATCCCGAAAGTGCTGAAGGGCAAGGACGTGCCCGCGGTGATGGAAGTGCGCGGCGAGATCTATTATCGCCACGCCGATTTCGCCAAGCTCAACGAGGCGCAGGCCGCTGCCGGGGCAAAGGTGTTCGCCAACCCGCGCAACGCGGCCGCCGGTTCGCTGCGGCAGCTCGATGCCACCATCACCGCGTCGCGTCCGCTGCAGTTTTTCGCCTACACCTGGGGTGAGGTGAGCGCATTGCCCGCCGCCACGCAGGCAGGCGTCGTCGCTGCCTTCAAACGCTGGGGCCTTCCTGTCAATCCACTGACGCAGACGGTGTCCAGCGCGCAAGAGCTGATCGCGTACTACGGCGGCATCGCAGAAAAGCGCTCCACACTCGGCTACGACATCGACGGTGTCGTCTACAAGGTGAACCGCCTCGATCTGCAGGATCGTCTCGGCTTCGTCTCGCGCTCGCCGCGTTGGGCGATCGCGCACAAGTTCGCCGCCGAGCAGGCCACCACGGTTCTGCGCGGCATCGAGATCCAAGTTGGCCGCACCGGATCGCTGACGCCCGTGGCGCGGCTGCAGCCGGTCAATGTCGGCGGCGTCGTCGTCACCAACGCCACGCTGCACAATGAAGACGAGATCCGCCGCAAGGACGTCCGCGTCGGCGACACCGTGATCGTGCAGCGCGCGGGCGACGTCATTCCGCAGGTCGTCGGCCCCGTACTCGACAAGCGCCCGAAAGACGCCACGCCCTACGAATTCCCAAAGACCTGCCCGATCTGCGGCAGCCACGCCGTGCGCGAGGCTGATGGCGACGAGGCCTCCGCCGGCGGCGTCGTGCGTCGCTGCACCGGTGGCCTCATCTGCCCGGCGCAGGCCAAGGAACGGCTCAAGCATTTCGTCTCGCGCCTTGCCTTCGACATCGAGGGCCTGGGCGATGAGAAGATCGAGCAGTTCTATGGCGACCAGAAACTGCGCACGCCGGCCGACATCTTCACGCTCGAAACACGCAACGGGCAGGAGTTCCCGGCGCTTCAGGAGCAGAAGGGCTACGGCAAGCGGTCCATCGAAAAGCTGTTCGCCGCGATCGATGCCCGCCGCACCATAGGCCTGCAGCGCTTCCTGTTCGCGCTCGGCATCCGCCACGTGGGCGAAGGCACGTCGAAGGATCTGGCGAAAGCCTATCTGACATGGGACGCGTTCCACGCTGCGGTCTCGGCGGCTGTTGCGGGTGGCGCCGGCAGCACGGCCTATCAGGACATCGACGACATCGACGGCATCGGCACGACCGTGGTCGATGCGTTGATCGAGTTCTTCAAGGAGCCGCACAACACGGAGATCGTCGCGGAACTGTTGCGCCACGTAACAGTCACGCCGTTCGAGCGCGTCGCGACGACGGCATCGCCAGTGACGGGCAAGACGGTGGTATTCACCGGCACGCTGGAGAAGTTTTCGCGCAACGAAGCCAAGGCGACCGCCGAGCGCCTAGGCGCCAAGGTTTCAGGCTCCATCTCCGGCAAGACGGACTACCTGGTGGCCGGTGCAGACGCCGGCTCCAAGCTCGCGAAAGCCCGTGAAGCCGGCGTCACCGTGTTGACCGAGGACGAATGGCTCGCCCTCATCGCGCAGACGTAGGGTCTAGCCCCACCGTGCGCCCTGGGTCTTTGCAGTCCCATCGCCCTCTGGGGGCGGCGCAGACGTAAGCCGCGCCGCCGAGGAAGCCTTCCGATTGGAGCGCCCGCGGAGTCGCGAAAGCACGTCAATCAATCTCCACATCGAGCCCTCCTTCTAACGTGACCGGCATCGGCCGGCGATTTCACCCAATTTCAAGTTCGCTCATTACTAGGCGGCGAAGTCCCCCGCGCACGACGTGACCCGTCTCACAAGGTGATGGTCGTGCCGCCCGAGACTTCGATGGTCTGGCCGGTGATCCACCGCGCGCCGGGTCCGGCAAGGAAGGCCACGACGTCGGCGATGTCGTCACCCTGGCCGATGCGCTTCAGCGCTTGGCCCGACATGACGCCCTCATCAGCCTCTTTCGAGCCCGTGAAAGCGGCCGTCATGTCCGTCTGAATAACGCCCGGCGCGACGGCATTGACGTTGATGTTGCGCGTGCCGAGATCGAACGCCAACGACTTCGTCAGACTGTCGATCGCGGGCTTCGTCAGCGAGTACGCGGCCAAGCCCTTGGCCGGCAGGCGCGCGACGACGCTCGACAGATTGACGATGCGGCCGCCGTCGTTCAGCCGCTTGAGCGCCTCCTGCGCGATGAAGAACGGCGCGCGCACGTTGACGGCGAGCAGTTCGTCCAATTGCGCCTCGGTCGTCTCCGCAAATCCGACCAGCGGAGCGATGCCTGCGTTGTTGACGAGGATGTCGAACTTGCCGTTGCCGCCAGCTTTCTTGCCCTCGGCATCGAAAGCGGCGAACAGTTTCTGCGCGGCATCCTTCGCCGTCAGGTCGGCGCCGATTGCAAAGGCCTTGCCGCCCTTGGCTTTTATCGCAGCGACAGCCTCCTCGGCGGATTTCCCGTTGCGGCCGTAGTGCACGGCTACGGTTGCGCCGTCCTCGGCGAGCTTTTGCGCAATCGCGCGGCCGATGCCGCGGCTGCCGCCCGTAACGAGAGCGACCTTGCCTTCAAGAGGCTTTGACATGACGTGTCTCCATCTGCTGGCGTATGTTTGCTGGCCGTAAGGCGGGTAGCCTCGCGGCGACCTACCGGAGATAGGCATGCTATTCGATAGTTCAAGAGTATCGAACTATTGAAATCACGCCGCACGCTGCGCATATTGGTGGCATGCAACGACCATTCGTCCACCCCGCCATGTCGGATGTCACCCTCGAGGGCGTGCTCTACGCCCTTTCAGACCCCGTGCGTCTCGATATCCTGCGCAAGCTCCGCGCCGAAGGCTGTCCGCTCAACTGCCAGTCCGCGGCGCCGGCCGACATTCCGAAGTCGAGCATCTCGCACCATTATCAGATCCTGCGCGAGGCGGGCCTCATCCGGTCCGAGCGCCGTGGCGTGGAGGTCGTGAACGCGACCCGATGCGAGGAGCTTTCCAAGCGCTTCCCCGGCCTGATGAAAGCCATCCTCGACGCGGCCGAAGCCAAGCCGGCCAAGGAAACCAAGGACAAGAAACCCCGGTAGGCGAGTTGCCGGGCGGTGCTATAATCGGCGCATGAACATACCCAACCTCAAGCGCATGACGGCCGAAGAGTATGTCCTGTGGGCGCAGCGGCAGGAGACGGGTCGCTATGAACTGATCGACGGGCTGGTTATCGAGATGAACGCAGAAACGTCAGGCCATGCGCGCGTCAAACTGAACGTTGCCTTTGCCTTCAAGCAGTGGCTGAGGGCCTCGAGCGCCGACGGCGAAGTGTTCGGAGACGGTATGGCAGTGCGCATCGCGGAGCGGGTCGTTCACGAACCGGATGCAATGCTGCGGCTGGGCGAGCCGCTTCCTGGCGATGCCGTCGTTGTGACCGACCCGGTCATCGTCGTCGAGGTTTTGAGCCCCAGCACCGGCCCTATCGACACAGGCCTGAAGCTCGCCAACTACTTCACGCTCGAGTCCGTGCAGCACTATCTGGTGATCAACACGGTGAAGCGCGTCGTGCAGCACTTCGTCCGCGATCGAGACGGCAAGCCCGTGATGCGCCCTCTGATCGACGAAGGCGCGATCGACCTCAACCCACCCGGCCTCACCCTCACGCTCGATGAGATTTTTGAGGGCTAGCGGCCCTACCTGAAATTCTTCGACAGCTTCAGGCCGTGCGCCTGATAGTTCGACTTCAGCTCGCGGCCGTAGAGCATCTCCGGCAGCTCGGTCATACGCTCGTAGATGAGCCGGCCGATCGTCTGGCCGTCTTCCAGCAGAAATGGCACCTTGTGCGAGCGCACTTCCAATACGGCCTTGGAGCCGGAACCGCCTGCCGCCGCGTGCCCGAAGCCCGGATCGAAAAACCCTGCGTAGTGCACGCGGAACTCGCCCACGAGCGGATTGAAGGGCACCATCTCGGCGGCGTGCGTCGGCGGCACGTGCACGGCTTCCTTCGAAGCCAGGATGTAGAACTGATCCGGATCCAGCGTCAGCCGCCGCGAGCCGTGGGCGTGGATCGGCTCCCAGAAGTCCGCGATCGCGCATGACGCCGGCGCGTCGACGTCCACCAGTCCCGTATGGCGCTTGGCGCGATAGCCGACGAGGCCGTCCTTCCCGCCCACCAGATCGACGGAGAGTGCGATGCCGTTGGCGATGTCTGCCGCCGAGGTCTCGACCAGCGTCTCGCGCCGCTGCAAATCGGCCAGTGCCGCATCGGTGTCCGACGCCACGCCTTGGCGGAAGCGGATCTGTGACAGGCGCGAGCCTTTGCGCACGACGATCGGAAATGTCTGCGGACAGATCTCCGCGTAGAGCGGCCCACGGTAGCCAGCGGGAATTTTATCGAATGCGCCGACGCCATCGGCGATCACGCGTGTGAACACGTCGAGCCGGCCGGTCGAACTCTTCGGATTGGTCGCCGCCTCGATGCTTGCCGGTAGCGCCAGGCTCTCCAGCAGCGGTACGATATAGACGCAGCCCGTCTCCAGAACCGCGCCCTGAGAGAGCGAAATGGTATGCAACTGCAGATCGTCGAGCTTCAGCTGCACGCGCTCGTTGGCGGCAGGCAGGAAGCTGGCCCGCACGCGATAGGCGACCGGGCCAAGCCGCAGGTCGAGGCTCGCCGGCTGCAATTGCCCCGGCAGGATCGGCTCGGCCAGGTGCAGCACATCGGATGAAATCAGCGCGCGAATGGCCTGCGCCGGCAGGATGCCGGGCGTCGCGGACGGGACGGTCTCTGCCGGCTTCTTCTTGGCGCTCACCAACCTGGACTCCCCCTCGCAATGCTGCTCCGCCAGCGTTCTAGCACGTGGGGCGGCGGCTGCCAGTGGCTTAGCCAATAGGCCCATAGGCGCGGCCCCCTTGACGCCGTGACCCCACTTCCGTAAATGCCGTGACTGCACTCGTGGTGATTTGGCCGGCCGGCTTGCAGCCACGTAAAACAAGTCGCTAAAAATGGCCGAGCGCACCCGGTTTTCCTTGGCGCCCGGCTCTCATGAGCGGCGCGAGGATTGGCCGGGTTTTTTTGTTGCCCGCGACGACGCGGGACCGAGGAGAGCGCTGATGAGCGAAAGCAAAAAATGGCCCGGTTGGACGCCTGCCGATCCGGCGAAGTGGCAGCCCGAGACGCAGCTCGTGCAAGGGGGCATTCTGCGCTCCAACTACGGCGAAACCTCCGAAGCGCTCTTCCTGACGCAGGGCTTTGTCTACGACAGCTCGGAGCAGGCCGAGGCGCGCTTCAAGAACGAAGACCCAGGCTTCCAGTACAGCCGCTTCGCCAACCCCACCGTCTCGATGTTCGAAGAGCGCATGTGTCTTCTGGAAGGCGCCGAGGCCGCGCGCGCCACGGCGACCGGCATGGCGGCCGTCACGGCAGCGCTGTTGTCCTACCTGAATGCCGGCGATCACGTGATTGCCGCTCGCGCCATGTTCGGCTCATGCCGCTACGTCGTCGAGACGCTGTGTCCCCGCTTCGGCATCAAGGCGACGCTCATCGACGGCCGTGATCTCGACGCCTGGCGCGCGGCGGTGCAGCCCAACACGAAGGCGTTCTTCTTCGAAACGCCCGCCAACCCGACGCTCGATCTGGTCGACATCGCCGGCGTATCGAAAATCGCCAAGGAGATCGGCGCGAAGGTCATCGTCGACAACGTGTTCGCTACCCCGATGCTGCAGCGTCCGCTGGAGCACGGCGCCGACGTCGTCGTCTACTCCGCGACGAAGCATATCGACGGCCAGGGCCGCTGCCTCGGCGGCGTCGTGCTGTGCGACAACGAGTTCCTGACGAAGCACCTGCAGGACTTCTTCCGCCAGACGGGCCCCTCTCTCAGCCCGTTCAACGCCTGGGTGATGCTGAAGAGCCTGGAGACGATGCCGCTGCGCATCAGGGCGCAATCCGCCTCGGCGGCAACCATCGCCGACTATCTTGCCGGCCATCGCAACGTGCAGCGCGTGATCTATTGCGGCCGACCCGATCATCCGCAGGCGGCACTCGCCAAGCGGCAGATGACCGGCGGTGGCCAGATGATCGCCTTCGAGGTGGCGGGCGGCAAGGAGGCGGCATTCCGCGTGCAAAACGCTCTGCAGCTGATCCGCATCTCCAACAACCTGGGCGACGCCAAGAGCCTCGTGACACATCCCACGACGACGACGCATTTCCGCCTCACGCCGGAACAGCGCGCCGAACTCGGCATCACCGACGGCATGATCCGCCTGTCGATCGGGCTCGAGGCAGCGGTGGATCTGCAGGCTGATCTCGATCGCGCGTTAGCCAAGGTTTGAACCAGGGATGTTGACCGGGCGCCCTCAGCGCCTACAATTTGCATTGGATCGCGCAAGGCCCAGAAGGAGCCGCAGTTTGAGTTTCGACACACCTTACGAGGCTGTCACGAACGGGGTGCGGGTGCGCGTTCTGCCGGACTTCTCAGACGAGCAGTCCGACCCTGACGAGGCCCACTTCTTCTGGACCTATACGGTCGAAATCACCAACGTCGGTGCCGAGACCGTGCAGCTGCGCTCGCGCGTGTGGCAGATCACCGATGCCTCCGGGCAGCGCCAGGAAGTGCGCGGCCCCGGTGTCGTGGGCGAGACGCCGCGCCTCGCGCCCGGGCAATCGTTCAGCTACACCTCGGGTTGTCCGCTGCCCACGCCCTCGGGGATCATGATGGGCAGCTATCAGATGGCCGGCACGGATGGCCAGCTGTTCGACGTGAAGATCCCGGCGTTCTCGCTCGATAGCCCGTACACCGTCAGGAGCGTCAATTGACGCGTCCAGGTGCGAGAGCAAGGCTGTCATGACCGGTCCGCGCTATACGACGGCGGAACTCATGTCGCGTCTGGTGGCGTTCGACACGACGAGCCACAAGACCAACATCCCGCTCATCCGTTTCGTCGAGGACTATCTGCTTCAGCATGGCGTCGCACCGTTGCTGGTGCCGACGCCGGACGGCGAGAAGGCGAGCCTGTTCGCCACCATCGGTCCCCAGGACGTTTCCGGTGTCGCGCTCTCCGGGCACACCGACGTGGTCCCGGTGACGGGGCAGACCTGGGATACGGACCCGTTCACCGTCGTGGAGCGCGACGGCCGGTTCTACGGTCGCGGCACGTCGGACATGAAGGGCTTCCTCGCCTGCGTCCTGGCCGCCGTACCCGATTTCAAATCGCGATCGCTGCGGGTGCCGATCCACATCGCCTTTTCGTACGATGAAGAGGTCGGCTGCACCGGCGTGCGGCCCATGATCGGAGAGTTCGGCACACGGCTGCCGCGGCCGCGCATGGTGATCGTCGGTGAGCCGACGTCGATGCGCGTCGTCGATGCCCACAAGGGCCCGGTCCGCTGGACGGTGGACGTGCGCGGCCGCGCCGCGCATTCCAGCATGGCGCACCTCGGCGCGAATGCCATCGCCACCGCCGGCGCGCTGATCGGCGAACTCGGCCGCATCGAGGACGAGCTGAAACGCTGGCCACCCGATACGCGGTTCGAGCCACCCTATCCCACGCTGCAGGTCACGCTGATCGAGGGTGGCAACGCGACGAACATCGTGCCGGTCTCGTGCAGCTTCACGTTCGACATCCGCACCATGCCGGGCCTCGCCCCGCGCACGATCGAGGACCGTTTGCGCGCCTTCGCCGAGACGCAGTGCCTGCCGCAAATGCGTCAGGTGGCGCCCGAGGCGGACATCGTGATCACGCAGGCGAACAACGTGCCGCCGTTCCATGCCGATCCGAATGAAGGCGTCGTCGCCCTGGCGCTGCAACTCACCGGTCAGAACCAAACGTTCGCCGTCTCCTACGCCACCGAGGCCGGGCTATTCCAGGCAGCGGGCGCGCCGTCCGTGGTGTGCGGCCCTGGCGACATTGCGCAGGCCCACACGGCGAACGAGTGGATCGCAGCGAGCGAACTCGACGCATGCATGGTATTTCTCAACAAGCTGGCCGCTTGGGCGGAACAGTAGGGCGAGACGTACGGGAGGGGCAGGATGACGACAGCCGGTTTCGTATTCGCTGCGATCGCCGTGGCGCTACACGTCTACATCTGGGTGCTCGAGTCGTACCTTTGGACGTCCGACAGCACGATCCGCAAATTCGGGATCAGCAAAGCCCAAGCCGAGCAGACGAAGCAGCTGGCCTATAACCAGGGCTTCTACAATCTCTTCCTTGCGGTGATCGCGGCTGTGGGACTGATATTCCTGCTCCGCGAACAGTTCGTCGAAGCGGGCTGGGCGCTGGTCACGGCAGGCCTGGGATCGATGGTCGCCGCCGGCCTTGTCCTGGCGCTCAACGATCGCCGCAAGCTGCGCCCTGCCATCATGCAGCTCACGTCGCCGCTGCTGGCGCTGCTGTTTCTCTACCTTGCCTGATGATCTGGGCGAGCGCGACTGACACCTGCTCGCCATGCAGCATACGAAATCGCATCGTCGCCTCTTGATTGCGACAGCGACCTCCCTTATCTACTGCGGTCCGGAGCGGCGCCATCTTAAGGGAGACGCCCGTGTGGGCGGTGAGCGGTTTGGCATCTTAGGGTTCGCCATTCCGCTCCCGCCCACTGCGATTCTAGGGCTCGGTTGATGCCCGGTTCTTACCTGCGCCGATTGCGCGGGATCTCGCCGGAGTCACGCAAAGCATCGATGCAGCGCGGTGACAGCCGCTTGCCTGCCTGACGCATGCAGTTGCGCAGCCCGGCAGAGCCGACCTCATAAGACGGACAGAACTGGAAGTAGTCGTTCTTGCAGGCGCGCTCGACGCGCGGGCTGGCGGCCGATGCGGCGCTGGCTGCGGCAAGCGCGGCGCCAAGCGCAACGGCGACCGCTACGCTCCGTGATGCGAGGCCTCGTGACATGATCATGATCCCTTCTCGTCTCGACTTTGTATGGGTTGCGACATCCCGTCAGATCCGCGCGCAAACTAGCCGGAAACGCGCATTCGCGCCAGCGGACGCGCGCGACAAAACGGCCTTGTCAGGCCCGTTTCGGCCGCTTTTTGGCGTACGGATTCTCGCCCTTGCGCAGGTTGAGGCGGATGGGGACGCCCGGCATGTCGAACGCCTTGCGCAGGCTGTTCGTGAGGTAGCGGATGTAGGACTGCGGCAGGTCGTCCGGCTTGGAGCAGAACACCACGAACGTCGGCGGACGCGTCGACGGCTGGGTGATGAAGCGTAACCGGATCGGCCGCCCTGAGGCAGCCGGTGGCGAGTGCCGCGACACGGCTTCGATCAGCCAGCGATTGAGTGGATTTGTCGGGACGCGGTAATTCCAAACCGTCCACGCCTTCAGCACCGCATCCCGCAACTTGTCGATGCCGCGCTCGCTGAGTGCCGACAGCGTCACCACCGGCACGTCCGACACCTGCGCCAGGCTGTTGTCGACGCGCTCCTTGATGGTGCGCAGAAGCTTCTGCTTGTCCTCGACGAGATCCCATTTGTTGATCGCGATGACGAAGGCGCGACCCTCCTGGGTCACGAGATCGCCGATCGTCAGATCCTGGTGCTCCAGCGGCCGCTCGGCATCGAGCAGCAGAACCACCACTTCGGCAAACCGTATGGCCTTGATGGCGTCGCTTGCCGACAGCTTCTCCGCCAGTTCCGAAATGCGGGCCTTCTTGCGCAAGCCCGCCGTATCGAACAGGCGCACTTGCCGCCCGCCCCAGACGAAGTCGCTGGACACCGCGTCGCGCGTCAGCCCCGGCTCGGGTCCGGTGATCATGCGATCTTCGCCGAGAATGGCATTCACCAGCGTGGACTTGCCGGCGTTCGGACGGCCGACGATGGCGATGCGGATCGGGCGTTCCGGCTTCTCGTCCTCCACGGCATCCGGCCGGCGCTTGCCGTCCTCGTTCCGATCAAGGCCGAGGGCCGCGATGATGTCGATCGCGAGATCGCCCAACCCCTCGCCGTGCTCCGCCGAAATCGGCACGGGCTCGCCGAAGCCCATCTCGAATGCCTCGTAGAAGCCGTCGCGTCCGGCGCGGCCTTCGCTCTTGTTGGCGACGAGCACCACGGGCCGGCCCGACGTGCGGGCAACGCGCGCGAACACCTTGTCGGCATTCGTCACGCCAGCTTTTGCATCGACGACGAACAGCACCAGATCCGCCGTTTCGATCGCGGCCTCGGTCTGCTTGCGCATGCGGTCGGCGATAGACCCCTTGTCGGCCTCCTCGAGACCAGCCGTGTCGACAACCTTAACGGCGTGCGAACCAAGCTCTGCCACCCCCTCGCGACGGTCGCGCGTCAGGCCGGGAAGGTCGGAAACCAACGCGTCGCGCGTGTGCGTCAGACGATTGAACAGTGTGGATTTACCGACATTCGGCCGGCCAATGATGGCCACCGTCGGCAAAGCTCTGGAGGTGTCGTTTGAGGTCAAGGTTATCACGGTGAATTCAGTTGTCGACGCGCGCTTATGCCTTAAACGGGCTACAAAAGAAACGGCATAAGACCGCGTATCAGCGCTAGCGTTAGCGCGCGGGACGCGCGACACTGCGTTAACAAGAATATATGCATGGGGATCAGCCGCGACACCTTGT
>JAKAXS010000234.1 GCA_021816505.1 Pseudomonadota bacterium | reverse complement strand
TCATGCGCCGGTCATCCGAAAACGCGAGCGCATCATCAAGAATCACCGTCGCCGGATGGCCCTGCTCAACCAGCATTTCAGCAAAGGCAAGTCGCACGAGAACGGCAATCTGTTCCTGCGTTCCCATGCTGAGATGGTGAAAGGCTTCTTCATAACCGGCCTCCCTGACGACACCGGTGACGCGCAGATTTTCATCGATGGCGATTTCGGCGCCGGGAAACAAGATCTGCAAATACGGCCGCACCCGTTTGAGCACGGGCGACAAGTACCGTTCCTTGGCGTCATGCTCGGCGGTGCGCAGTGTGGAAAGCAACAAGGTGAGAACCGCAGCATCGCGCTCAAAACGCCCGTATTCTTCATCGCAGAGTTCGCGCTCGCGGTCTTTTTGTTCGATCGCCTCATCAAGTCCGGCGCCTTCAAGCGCCTCGATCCGCGATTTGAGACCCGCAATCCGAACGTTGAGATTTTCCCGCTTTTGCCTACGCTCGCGGGTGGCCTTATCAAGCCGCTCGATACGGGCTTCGAGCTGCGGCAACGTTTCGTCCGTGCGCTGCCCTTCAAGGGCAGAAACTGCCTGCTTCTGCGCGGCCACCGCCGCACGTGCTGTTTCTATATTAGCCTGAAGCTTGCTGTCGGGAGATGCCTTTTCCGCCTTCTGGAATTCTTCCTGCCGCTTTTTCAGCTGTGCCGCGGCATCGTCGTGCCGGGTTTTCACGGTGGTAAGCTCGGTCTTGAGACGCTCAAGCGTATCGGCCGGACCAGCGAGCTGTGCGCGCGCCGTCTCAAAATCATGCCTTGCCTTTTCGGCCTGACTTTCGGCTGCGCTCAAAGAGGCCTCTGCTTCCTGTCTTGATGGCAGCGCCTCCAGGCCAAGTTGGCCCTTGTCGCGTGCAAGGATCTCGCGCACCCCTTCGACGTAATCGGCCAGCGGCGCAGCGCCCGCTTCATAGTCGTCGGTCGCCGGGGCGTGTAGGACCGCTTCCTTGCGGGCGAGTGCCGCGTCCTGCAAGAATGCTTGCCTTTTCGCATACTGGTTTTCGGCATCCTCGATGCTGGCAGCGGCCACGGCATCCAGGGCGGCCTTGAGTTGCGTGTTCGCATCACGCTGCTGCGCGATAAGCTTGTCGCGATCCTTGATGGCGGGATCGACGATGATCCTGCCACGGCCGGGAATTGAGATACTGGCGGGTTCAACCGCCTGCACGGACGGGCGATCGCCGGTGATCGACTTGCCATCGACCTCGATACCCGTGAGAGAATCCAGGCTCATTTCAAAGGTGATGGTGGTGGCCGCGGCACTGAGCCGCCCGCCAACCGTTTCCACCGCCTTAACCGCCGCGCGTATCCTTTCGATCGCCTTGTCCGTTACGAGAATGGCGGCGGCACCTTGCTGGGCTTCATGCTGGCGCTTTTCGGCTTCCTGCGCCTTCGTCAGTTGGTCCTGCAACGCGCGAATCCGCGCATCGCGTTCGACCGTGGCAAGGAGCCGGCGTTTCAATGTCACGGCCGCATCGGCATCCGTCACCGCTGCTTCGGCGGCGCGTACGCTCGCCTGCAAGGCATCGTACTTTTCGCGCGCATCCTTTTCCTGCGCGCTCGCCTCGTCCAGCCGCTTGCGGGCCTCCTCCACGGCCTTCTCATCCGCCGCGATATCCTCCCTCAGGCTATTCCGGGCGGCCAACGCCTGTTCCGCCTGTTCGAGATTGCGCTGTTTCAGTTGCAGGTCGGCCGCTGCCGCCTGAATGCGGGCTTCAAGCGCCGCGATCTGGCTGTGCCGCGCACGCGCGCCGTCAAGCTCGGCCTGATCTTCCTTGTCACGCTCGGCGGATGACAAGCGTGAAAGCTTTTGTTCCGCGTCTTCAAGATCGTCGAGCGTTTGGGAAAGCTCTCCGCGGCGCGTACGCAGGTCTGCAAGGTCAGCATGCAAAGCGTCGCGCCGGTCGATCGCATCTTTGTAGGCACCGCGCGGCCTGCCGTTGCTCGTGACCAGCCCGCCAAGCTGTCCTTCGATGGCCTGGGGCAGCGCTCGACCCCGTCGCCCACCGAGCACTTCGCCCACTTCGGATTCGAGCGCGCTGTGAAGGCTGGACCGGGCAGTCTCCGGCAGGTCGAGCGACCCGAATGAATGCCCTTGCTGGACCCACAGGACGTTCCACATGCCGAGCGTTTCTGGTTTCGCGCCGGTCTTTCCTGGCTCGTCAAAGCCAAGAAGGCCGCGCAGCGCATCTTCGGCCGCATCACCTTCGAGTGTGCGCCCGTCGGGACAAGACAGCCGCGCGTACGGTTTCTTGATGAACCGCTTGGTGATCGTGTAGAGGCCGTCGTCCATCTCGAAGACCAGCTCGACGACCGGCCCCGCCTGGTTGCGGTCGTTCTGCAAGGTGGCGATCGGCTGGGCCTTCGAGCTATATTTTTCGAACAGCGCGGCGCGTAGCGCGTCGAGCAAGGTCGATTTGCCCATTTCATTGGGGCCGACGACGACATTCAGGCCGTTATCAATCCCTTCCAGTCGCATCGGACTGGTGAATTTTTTGAACTGGTTGAGGGCGAGCGAGCGAAGCTTCATCGCTGCCCCGCTTGTAGCTTCATATGTTCGACGTAAAGACGTTGCAGGGCTTCGGCTGCGATCGCGCGATCCTTGTCGGCGCCTTCTTCGGCCTTGCGCTTGAGCACTTCCGCGGCCGTGCGGACAAAGCCGCCACGGTCGATGCGGTCTAGGTCTTCGGGCGTCGGGCGCGGGAACAGGCGGCGGCGATCGACACGCATAAAGCAAAGGGCGGCCGATACGCCATCGACGATCCGGTCTTCAAAATACTGCTTATCTTCCAGGGACAACGTGCCCTCGGCACTAAGATAGACCAGCGCGCGGCCAAGGTCATCCGATACGCCGCGGAGCTTTTCGGCAAGAAAGTCGATGTCGGCGCGGCTGTTGATCTGCTCGGAAAGAGTCAGCCAGTTGTAATGGCCTGTTGCCAGTGTGGTGACTGCCGGTGGTGCGCTATGGCCCTCGATCTCGATCAGCAACGCCTGCCCGCCGTCGATCACATCAAAGGCGTCCGTTTCAGGCGTACCGCTGTACCAGCAACGGTCATTGATCTTTTTCTGCCCGTGCCAGTCGCCAAGCGCGAGATAGGACAATCCCGCTTTTACGGGGCGGTCCGGCGCGATAAAATTCGGGACATCGCGGTCATCGGAGCCAAACCCGGTGACGGTGCCGTGGGCAAGGCCCACGCGTACCTGTCCGCCAGGCAGCTCCACGTCGTCCATGTAGGCGGTCGGATCGCCAATCGCGCGCCGGTAAAACAGAGGCGCCGGCAGCAGGGCGAAAGATTCTTCGCTGTAGATCGCCGGTTCAGCCGCGACATGGATATGGACGTTCGCGGGCACCCCCTTACGGACCAGTTGGTCCCACAGGCCGTTGGGGCGTTGCCGATCGTGATTGCCTGGGAGAAGGTGCCAGTGAACGGCACCAAAATTCCTCATCCGCTCAAGAGGCTGATTGAGCGAGCGCGTCGAGAGCGCTTCCATGTCGTAGACATCGCCGGCGACCAGCACATGCCTAGCATCGTGCTCGCGGGCAAGCTCACCAATGCGCGTTACGGCACGAAGGCGAGCTTCCTGGAGAAGACCCATTGTGGCGTTATCGACAAAGCGGAACACCTTCCCGATCTGCCAGTCTGACGTATGTATCAGTTTCGTCGTCATCGCTTAATTCCAGCAGTCCTGGCGATACCGCTGGCCGCAGACTCCGAGTTGACGGCATGGAGTCTAAAGCCAATATCGAGCGGTTCGTTCTTGGTGTTAATGCCGCAAAAATCCATCACATTTGGACCTCCGCAAGAGAGGTAACAACATCGTAGTCCACGCCTATCGTGTTAAAATGCCTGCGCCCGCACGCCATCTTCTGGTTTTCCTTGGTCCGGCGCTCTTCTGAGTCGAGCGTGCTTTTCGTCTCGCGTACAAAGTAGAGCTTTCCCTCGCGTTCGGTGACGAACGCCCAGTCTGGATTATAGGGGCCGATCAGCGTTTCGATCCTGAACCAGGACGGCAGTTTTACGAACAGCTTGACGTTCTCGTTGTTATCGAGATCGCGGGCGAACTCCTTCTCTACTTCAGATTCGTATTCGACTGCGTCAAACATTGACTTGCGCTTGTTCTGCACCTCATAGAGGTTGCTCAAATATCGGACGACCCCCGAATAAAGGTCGCTCCCCCCTACCCCATCAGAGACCAGTTCGCATTTGTCTGACAGCACCCGGGAACCATGTGCGAGCAACCACGATCTAAAGATCGCGAGCCGATCTGAATCACTGTCCTGTCGCATCACGCCCCCCCTCTCCTGATCTTGACGCGAACGCCGCCTCCCATCGTATCTTCATCTGCGCCTGCACTCGTTCTTTTTTCGCAACATTATCAAGCCGCCAATGGTCGCTTATGGCAGTGCCCCCGGCTTGTTCCGTCAGAAAAACACCGCAAAACTCACGAGAATTCCGAACCAATGTCAAAACAGGAAAAGTGCCTTTGGTGGGAAAAAATGAAATACTAACCACGTTTGCCTCCGGTGCCTGGCAAAGCGCCCTAAACGCAATCTTACCGATGATTTCAAGCGCGTCGGCAAATAGCAAACGCTCTGCTTCCAGCTGATCCCAAAGATTTTTTGACGATGACATTAACTCCTCCAAACTCGAACTGCACGATGCGACAAGCTCAAGCAAACAACCTTGCCGACACCGACAAACGTCCGCGACACAACCTCGACCCCCACGAAGCCAAAACGGTCCAAGGCGCAGTCCACGCGCGTCACTCCAACGATAACCTCACATCGATTTCTCCGCAAACTAGACGTCGGGGATTTCGTCGTCCGGAACTACATTGAACACCATTTCCTCACTGCCAAAACCAGCATTCTTCATCCTTTCAAACAGCTCCAGACACATGAGCCCGCTAAAAATATTTACCACGGCTGTCTGGGTGACTTTCACGTTTGGTCGTGCAAGCGCTGCCATGTGGTTATGGATAACACCGAGATGCGAAAGAAGGGCTTGCAGTTCCTTGCGGGTTCGCACGGGCTTTAAACCGATGTTCAGGCTATAGCTGCCAGCATGTTTTAAGTTCTCAGCTTCCCGTTTCTGGCTGAACGACAAATCGTCTGGCATGATCCTTTGGCAAGCCCCCGAATGGTAGTCCAGTCTGTGTGTAGTTAGTTTCCATTGATTGGGTGCGGCATTGCTGTGGCCGGCAGCGCGGCCTTCGAAGCGGCTGGCGGTGGCGG
>JAKAXS010000233.1 GCA_021816505.1 Pseudomonadota bacterium | reverse complement strand
CCGATCTATCGGCGCCGGTCGGGCGAGCGGAGATGAGTTTCCTCAGTTCAGCAACGCGGTCCGCCAAGGCAGGATCGGATGTGATTGCGAGCAGCCGGTCGCCGATGCTGACCGCGATGTCCAATGGATCGAGTGCGCCCTTGGCTGGAAACAGCCAGTTGCCGTTCTCATCCTTCTTGCCGATCACGGCGGGACGGTTGGGCGTATCGAACAGCTGCTCCTTCACCTGCGTCTCGATGAGTGAACGCTTTTCCTCGATCACCAGCACGAGATCGAGCCCGTCGGCGAACCGGGCCACACCCTGTGGCTCCAGCGGCCACGTCATGGCGACTTTCATCAGGCGCAGGCCGAGCATGGCCGCTCGCACCTCGTCGATGCCCAGTTCGTCGAGAGCCTGACGCGTGTCGAGATAGCTTTTGCCTGTGGTGATGATGCCGATCCGCGGATTGGCGCCGCCACTCAGCTCGATGCGGTCAAGTGCATTGGCGCGCGAGAACGCGAGGATCGCGGGCCGCTTGTGATCGTGGAGGCGGGCCTCCTTGGCGAGGGCGGTATCGTGGCGGCGGATATTGAGGCCGCCTTCCGGCATCAGGTATTCGCTATCGGCCGGGAGCTTCACGGTGATGCGGTCGGCGCGGCCGTCGACCGTGGCGGTGCTCTCTATGTTGTCCTTCACGCACTTGAGCCCGACCCAGACGCCTGCGTAGCGCGACAGCGCGAAGCCGAGCGTTCCGTAGTCGAGGATTTCCTGCACGCCCGCCGGATTGAAGACAGGCATCATGGCGTCGACGAAAGCGAATTCGGATTGGTGGGCGCTGGTGGAGCTTTCGCAGGTGTGGTCGTCGCCCATCAGGGCCAGAACGCCGCCGTGCTTCGAGGTGCCTGCATGATTGGCGTGGCGGAATGCGTCGCCGGAGCGATCGACGCCTGGGCCCTTGCCGTACCAGACGGCGAAGACGCCGTCGTACTTGCCTTCGCCGCGCAGTTCGGCCTGCTGCGTGCCCCAGACGGCGGTTGCGGCCAGATCCTCGTTGAGGCCGGGCTGAAAAACGACATTGCGCGATTTCATCAGCGCGTCGGCGCGCTGGAATGCGGCCTCCAAGGACGCGATGGGGGAGCCGCGATATCCGCTGACGTAGCCGGCCGTGTTCAAGCCCGCCTGCTCGTCCCGCGCTTTCTGCATCAGCATGAGGCGCACGACGGCCTGTGTGCCGGTGAGAAGCTGACGCGTCTCGGCAAGATCGAACTTATCGCTAAGGCTCGCCTGGCGCTTCGCCATCCGCATCAACCTCGGCCGTGCGCGCGAGACTCAATGATGACTCGGCGCGCAGAACAAGCGTCGCACGCTTCAGCCTGCCCCGCAAATGAACTGCCGGAAAGGGCTTGAGCGATCATGATGAAAGATGGGGATTGGACTGCGGCATCGGTAGTGGCGGGCCCGTGTGTTTCATCCAGGCCCGCCGGCCGCCGTGCTGGTCAGGCTAGGGCGGAGGTTTTGCCGAAGTGCTCGGCCAGCAGGTAGTAGAAGGTGACGCGCTGCTTGCCCTTGTCCGCCTTCATCTTCTCGCAGACCGCCTTGATTCCCTTGTCCAGTTCGGCATCGTCCTGCGTCAGCTTCAGCTTCTTCTTGAGCCAGCTTTCGCGAACGCGTTCCAACTCGTCTTTGCTGGAGCACGAGACGAGAGACGCATCGGTGCTTTTAAGGGCGATGCCGAGGTGCTTGACGATTCCGGCGATGGCGGCGTCGTCGGCAGCGGAAGCATAGCGCTTCACGTCTGTGGCGTAATCGGTGCTCATTGGCTTGTGATCTCCTGTGCGTGCCGCGCGACAGGCCGCGCGCGACGTAAAGATACGCGCGAATGCGCCGGAATTTTCACGGAATAACTGCTTTTACGATCAGGCGATCGGCGGCGGTGCCTTGCGCCGGACGCCCGGCAGGCTGTCGCGGAAGGCCTTGTAGCTCATGTGAATCTGCCGGGCGGCCGGCGAGGATGCCGCCGTATCAGCAACCCAGCGGTCTGCGGCTGCTGTGGCCAATTTTGCGATGTCCGCCGGAATGGGACTGAAGACCAGGCCGTGCCGCTCTGCCAGCGCGTTGCGCAGCGGACGGGCGAGACTGAGGTTCTCGGCGATGATCGTGTTGAATTCCTGGATTGCCGCAGCGGCGATGACGGTTTGCTCCGCCGGCCGCAGGTCGTTCCAGATCTCCAGGCGAACCGTGAGCACCGTGGCGAAGCCGCTTCGTGAGAGGCCGGGCCGCAAACAGTGCTTCGCGGCGTGATGCAGGTCGTGGCCAAATCCGGTGATGGTTCCGCCGCCTTCGACGGCATCGATGTCTCCGGCAGCCAAGGCCGCAGCCTGCTGCGTGGGCGACAGCGCCACCGGCTCGGCGCCCAGGCCGCGAACGATCCCGGCGGAGACGGCGTCAGCGGCAATGCGCTTGCCCTTGAAGTCTTCTGCCGTCGTCAGCGGCAGGCGCGACCACAATTTGGCGCGTGCGCCCGAGTGGCCGGAAAGTAGCGGCTTGAAACCGTGACGTGCACCGAGATCGTCCCAAAGCGATTGTCCGCCACCGGCCGTCAGCCAGGCATTCAGGTACGTGGGTCGCATGGCGGAAGAGCCGGGCAGGCCCGCGAAGAACGCGAACGCAGGGTCCAGGCCGACCAGGTCTCGGCCGCTTGTGTGATGCAAGTCGATGGTGGCGGAGGCGTTCAGGCTCTGAGGCTGTGCGTCTACGTGGATACGCAGGCGGCCGTCGCTCAACGTCGAGATCAGCTGCGCTAGGCGTCGAACGCTATCGTCCTGGCCGCGGCCGTTCTGCAGCCAGGGTGCGCCGAGACGAAGCTCACGCGTTGCCTTACCGATATAAGGCGCCGATTGAACAGCAGCCGACGTCTCGGCGCGCGCGGCCGCGCTGCCGGTGCTGACGGCCGCCACGGCTGCTGCCGCCGCGCCCGTGTGCTTGATGAAATCGCGACGATCCATGTGGCTTGCCCTCGTTGCCGGTCGGCCCAGCCATAAAAGCCCAACGGCCGGTCGAAAACAACGGCGTAACGCGAAGCTACCTGTTCAGCAGCGCTGTCAGCAGGCGGGAGAAATCTTCAGGCGCGACATAGCCTTCGATGCGGCCGACCTCGGAATTGCCGCGCATCAGCACGGCTGTTGGCACGGTCGCGATCGGTGCCTTCAGCTTCAACCGGTCCGCGCCAATGGCGTTGATGTCGACGAAGCGCATGGGGACATCACGTGCACGGGGCGAGGCGCTGTAGGCAGGCAGGATGTCCTGGCGGAACCTTGGGCAGTATTTGCAGCCGGAGACCTCCATGACGATGATTTCGAGATTGCTGCCGGCCGATGCCGTGTCGCGTGCAGCCTCGACCCGGGATGACACAACGATAGCCACGATCAAGGCGAGAAGCACCAGAACGGGACGTTGGATTACGCTGAACATCGGAGTGCATCCCTACAAATGAAGACGTGCGGGAAGCAGTCCAAAATCCGGACCACCCAACACGGGGATGGTTAATGAGAACCTCGGGCGAATGGTTGCTGAGCTAGGCCGTCGGCTCCACTGGCGTTTTGACCAGCTCCTTGGTGAGCATCTCTCGTCCGGCGTCTTTCGGCAGGCGCAGGAAGAACAGGCAGGAGAGGGTCGCCAGTATGGCGATGCCGGCAAAGACGATGGGGAAGTGTGAGGCATCGACCGACGGTTTGCCGTCGAGCGATTGCATCGTTTCGAGCGCGAGGGCGGCGACGGCGACGCCGATCGTGCCCGACAATTCCTGTAGGACGGCGACGAAGCCGGCGGCACGGCTGAGCTTGTCGGGGCCGATGTCGGCATAGGCGATCGAGTTGATGGAGGTGAACTGCAGCGACCGCAGGAAGCCGCCGACCAACAGGATGGTCGTGATGACCAGCCACGGTGTGCTGGCCGTGAACAGCCCGGGCATGGCGATGAACGCCGCGGCGAGGAAGGTATTGGCGATCAGGACGTTCTTGTAGCCGAAGCGGCGCAGAATGCCGGGTGCGAGCAGCTTCATGAGCAATGCGCCGGCACCGCTGGCGAAGGTCAGGACACCGGATTGGAAGGGCGTCAGGCCGAAGCCCAACTGGAACAGCAGCGGTAGCAGGAACGGCAACGCACCAATGCCGATACGGAACAGCAAGCCGCCGAGCACGCTGGCGCGGAATGTCTGGATCGATAGCAGGCGCAGGTCGATGATCGGCATCGGCACGCGAAGGGCGTGCGCAACGTAAAGTGCGATGAGCGCGGCGCCGGTGCCGGTCAGCAGTGCATTCGATACGGGGTCCAGCAGGCCCAGACCGGCGATGGTCGTGCCGGTCAGCAACGCGGCCAGCCCGGGGCCGAGCAGAAGGAAGCCCAGCGTGTCGAACTTGCCCGGCTCCTGGGGTTCTCCGTCCGGAATGAAACGCCCGATCAGCCATATGCCGAGGGCTGCGATCGGCACGTTGATCCAGAAGATGTAACGCCAGTCGAAGTACGTCGTTATGAACCCGCCCAGCGGCGGGCCCATGACCGGGCCGGCGAGTGCCGGAATAGTGAGCCACGCCAGCGCGCCCACGAGTTCGTGTTTCGGTATCGCGCGCAGCACGACGATGCGGCCGACCGGTACCATCATGGCGCCGCCGACGCCCTGCAGCGCGCGGGATGCAACCAGCGTCATCAGTCCGTCGGACAGGGCGCAGCAGATCGATCCCAGGGCGAACACCGCCATGGCGATGCGGAAGACGTTGCGTGCGCCGAAGCGATCCGCAACCCAGCTGGACGCGGGAATGAAGATTGCGAGCGCCAGCAGGTACGTGGTGACGGCAAGCTTCAGATGGATCGGGTTGGCGTTGAAATCGCGGGCGATGGCGGGCAGCGAGGTCGACAGCACGGTGGCGTCGAGCTGTTGCATGAAAAGCGCCGTGGCCACGATGAGCGGCACGGTGTTTCGACTGACGGCGGCGCGGACTGCTGCGTTCATCCCGATCCCTGAAATCGGCTTTCCGGCTAGGGCCCGGGGCCTGATCCGTCAATAGGCGAATGCGCGCGATCTGCAGGGAAACTTGACTTAAGGCGTGTGGTTCGAGCCAAACGCTGGAATGGCAGCAGTCTGCGTGCTACGCCGACCGCAATTTTCAGGCTGACGTTACGAGGATGTCATGACGGCGAAGACGCGCACCGAGACCGATACGTTCGGACCGATCGAAGTCGAGGCGGACAAATACTGGGGCGCGCAGGCGCAGCGTTCGCTGGGCAACTTCAAGATCGGCAAGA
>JAKAXS010000232.1 GCA_021816505.1 Pseudomonadota bacterium | reverse complement strand
AGTTCGCGGGCCCATTCTCGGGCCCAACGAGTCCATCAATTGGTCCGAAGAACGCTCAAGTGTCCTCTCGTCACGTCGACGCCGGCAGTGACGTCGCCGTCCGAAGTCACACCGAACTTGGTGTCCTCGGACGGCTTCCCGCACGGTGGTTCCCCGCACCTCAGAGGAATTTCTTGAAATCCGGTTTGCGTCGTTCATTAAACGCCCGCACCCCCTCCTTTGACTCTTCGCTCATGTAGAAGTGTTTGACCGCCTGGATACCGAGGAAGCCGATTCCGCGGATGTTCTCGCTGTCGGCATTGAACGAGCGCTTCGCAATCGCGAGTGACGTGGGACTCAACTGATTGATCTCTGCGGCCCAGGCTTCGACCTCCGCATCGAGCTGATCGGGCGCGACAACCTTGTTCACCAATCCCATCTCATAAGCCTGCTGCGCCGTATACCGCCGACACAGGAACCAGATCTCGCGCGCCCGCTTTTCCCCGACGTGCCGCGCGAGCAGCGCCGTTCCCCATCCCGGATCGACAGATCCGACTTTCGGCCCCACCTGTCCGAAGACCGCTTTCTCGGAGGCTATCGTCAGGTCGCACAACGTCGCAAATACATTGCCTCCGCCGATGGCGTACCCCTGCACCCGGGCAATCGACACTTTGCGCAGATCCCGGATCGCGGTCTGCAGCTCCTCGATAGGCATGCCCACAGTGCCGCGAGGCCCATACAGTCCGTCCTCGGACAGATGAACCTTCTGATCGCCCCCGGTGCAAAACGCCTTGTCTCCGGCGCCGGTGAGCACTACCGCGTTGACGGTGCGTTCTTCGTTCGCCTTCTGAAACGCATCGATCAGCTCCTCGACAGTCTGCAGGCGGAACGCGTTCATGACGTCCGGCCTGTTGATCGTGATCCGGACGGCGTTTTCTCCGAGTTCGTACGTTACGTCGCGATAATTTGCCATAAATCAACCCCAAAAATGAATATCGGTCTCAACCGTGCATCGTCAGTCCACCGGAGACGCTGATGGTTTGACCGGTGATAAACGAAGCGTCATCGCTTGCGAGGAATGCGACTAGTCCCGGGTAATCTGCTGGCTCGCCGATCCGCCCGAGGGGGACACTGCGAACCAGCGCATCGCGGATTTTCTGTCCTTGCTCCCCGCCGCCGACAAATGTGTCCATGGCGGGTGTGTTCGTGGGCCCTGGGCAGACGCAGTTCAGCAGGACGTTGTTGCGGGCGACCTCGCGCGCAAGCGCCTTGGAGAAGGCAATCGTCGCGCCCTTGCACCCCGAGTAGACCACTTCTCCCGATGAGCCGACGCGCCCGGCATCCGATGCGATGAAAATCACACGGCCAGTATTGCGCTTGGCCATCAGCTTGACTGTCGCATGGGTCACGTGGATGGGCCCCATGTAGTTGATCGCAACAACCTTCTGCCAAAAGTCGGAAGTGGTCTTTAGGAACGGCGACGGCATGTCCCAGCCGGCGTTATTGACCAGTGTATGAATGGGTCCGAGATGCTCCTCAAAGCCCGCGACGGCACGCTCGACCTTCTCGTAGTCACTGATATCGCAGACCTCCAGGTGAGCACTGCCTTTTGATCCTCGGATCGCCTCCGCGGTCTCCGTCGCTCCTTGCGCATTCAGGTCCAGGATACCGACGCGCATTCCTTCCTCCGCCAATCGCAGCGCGATCGCGCGGCCGATGCCGCTCCCGCCCCCGGTAACGACGGCAACTTTGTCAGTCAAGCCTCGCACTTTCGTTCCCCTCACATCTCAGAATCACGTGCTCAGCAGCGTACCGTATCATACGATACTATTGCAAGCGGCCCTTGCCGCCGGAACCGCGAATCGTCCGTGAGACGGCACGAGCGCGACCAGAGGCATGGGTGTGCCGGCCTTCGCGAGATCACGAGATCAATTGCGCAGTCATGCATGAAGCCGCAAGCGATGGTCGAACAGCGGCGCCATGTCGATTGCCGCGAGATATCTGCGGTATCGCTACCGAACGCGTGGTTCGTACCGGATCAAGATCAATGTGCAGGCGTCTCTTGCCGGCGCGTCACCCATTCGCCGCCGTGCCCCCAGGCTCAGGCTCTTCAGCATCCAGATCTGCGCCTTCCGGCACGCCGCCAATCTTCTGCAGAAGGGCCTCTTTGAGCGCCAGCAGCGTGGCCGCCGCTTGATTGAGGTCCATTTCTGAGATGGGGGAAAGGATCTCGAGCTCAACCCGTTCGACCGCCTCTCTTATGGTATTGACCAACTTGGCCCCGGCCCTCGTCAGGTAAACGCGGCGGGCACGACCGTCAGCCACATCGGCGCGGCGCTCGACGAATCCACCGATCTCCAGTCGATCCAGAAGCCCTCCGATTGCCACACGGCTGAGATCCAGCTCCCCGGCAAGCGAGATCTGCTTCATACCGTCCCGGCGCGACAGGAACGCGAGAACCCACCACTGTGAGCGAGTGATCCCCAAAGGCTTTAGCGATCGGTCGACCACGATCCGCCGGAGCCGTGAGACATCATGAATCAGAAACCCAAAGCGTAAGCTCGTGTCCAGGTCTTTGGTCATGGCTGTACGACCCCTCGTCGCGTTCGGCAGCATTTCGCGAACCACTTTACAAGTGTAGGCCAAGACTTCACTATTGGCGAACCCGCTGCCCACGGCTTTGCCTGGACTTGGGAATACATCGATTCCCGGCGTAGGACCACAGCCAAGCACACGGTCTGACGAAATTGACCTCCGCCTGACCTGCATGACATCAAGCCTCTCGCTGCATTTCGCCTCCGCATGAGGAGACCCTCCATGCCTTCCACGAAGCGACCGTCACAGAACATCGCCATATTGCGATCCGCATGGGCCGCGGGCTGCACCTTGGTTCTGCTCGCTATCGCGCTTTTCGGCTCCAGTGCGGCATCAGGCCAAAACGCCAGCGTGGCAATCACGCTGGACCCTCACTTCCACACGGTCGCACCTCCCAACGGCTCCTTTCCACCCGACGTGCACCATATCCTGGTGGCCACGATCGGCATGGGCATCATCGCGCTGATCATGGTCGTGATCTCGCTCATAGAAGGGGTGCGCTTCAGGTCCACCGTTCCCCTCGGTCTGGTCTTGGCCGCCGCGTTCTGCGTGGTGCCCGAAAGCGTCGATAATTATCTCGGCGGATGCTACTGGGCACAGCTGCATAACCATATTCTCTATGTGCTGATGGGCCGGGAGATCGACGATTACGTAATCGTGATGTGGTGGGCATTTGGCGCCGTACTGGGCTACATCCTTTATGCCTCGCTGCTTCGCCGCGTAAAGACCGGGACGCTGTGGATCGCCTTCGCGCTCTCCGGCTTGGCGGACGTCGGCATCGAAGAGACGCTGCTCCGCTACGGCGGCATATACACCTATTACGGGCACCAGCCGCTGGTGTTGCTCGGCTACTTTCCCTGGTGGTGGCTGCCCACCAACGTTGCGGGGCTATTTCTCAGCGTCGCCATCGCCTACCGATGTCGCGCCTGGTTCAATGGCTGGAAGAGCGTGTTCCTGTTCATCCTCATGCCGGTCTGCTACATTGGCGGCTTCGAGTTCGCCGCGATGCCGGCTGGATTTGCGATTCTTGGCAATTTCCCGCCCATCATCACCCAGCTCTGCGGCCTCCTCACTTGCCTGCTGGCGCTGGTGGAAACCGGCGGCATCATGGCACTGATCCTGGGGCGCAAGCCCCTCGTCCTCCACGCCACAGCCCAGGAAAACGCCGCTGCCGCGCCGCGAGGACCTCAGGCTCAGCCGATTTGAGCTCGGATCACCCGCAATCCTTGCTGCCGCTGCCGCGCGCAGCCGACCGCTCGAAGTTCTGTTAGCTTGCCTCGCGTTCGACGTGACCGCCACACGGATACTCAGCCAGGCGCGGATTGCGCTCGGGACCGCATCAATAACATCACTCGCGAGCCCCATTTCTGGGCGGCGCGCCGCCGCATCGGACATCTGAGATGCGATTCCGCGCCGTCGCTACACTCAGCTTTGCACGAACCGCTCGCTGAAAATCCGCTCCTCGGCGACACCACACTCCTTTGCCGCCGCCGCAGCGGAATCGATGAGTGCCGGCGGACCGCACAGATAAACATCCGGCATCGCATTGGCTGTCTTCAGATCTCGACGCAACGCATCGACCGGCGTCCCCACGAACCCACTCCAACTACTTTCCGGCTTCCATACGCAAACTTCTACCTTCAACGTTGCAATGTCCGACTTCAGTCGATCTATGTCCGAAATAGCAAACAATTCGGTCTCGCGGTTCACTCCAAAGAAGAGCCGCGCCTCCTCGCCGTCCGCACACTTCGCCATCCGCCTCAACATGGACAATATTGGCGCCAACCCGGTGCCGCCCGCCACGAACCACCGTGATCGTCTGTCAGCCTCTTCCAGATGAAATGTGCCTCGCGGCCCCCACACGACAAGCTTGTCTCCGACCCTCGCATCCCGCATGAGGTATTCGGAAAACCGCCCCTGCGGCTGCATCCGAATCAGAAATTCCAGTTGTCCTTCCCCATCCCAGTCGTTCGCAATCGAATACGCCCGCTTGATGTCTCTGCCGGGAATCTCGAGTTCCACGAACTGGCCGGGCTCGAACTGCGCCGTATCGCCTTCGCTCTCGGCCGACACCAGGCTCACCAGCAGCCGCACCGTACTTTCAGCGACTCTCGTCAGCTCCACAATCGCGGCCTCACGACCTACGTTCGGCTGGAAGAGGACTCTGCCGTGCTCATATGGCGCGGCGAGCCGCATCGGGCTACGCGGATAGCTGCAACACAACAGCACCGCCGTTTGACCGGGCTCGACGGGTACGGCATCCGGATCGTGTTCGCCCACCACGAACTCGCCTGCGGTGACGAAAGCATGACAAGCCGCGCAGGTACCCTGCCCGCACAGCGAGGGCAATACGATATTCGCCGTCGCCGCCGCCGCGAGGAGACTCTGATTTTCCGCGCATTCGAATCTGATCAACGTACCATCGGCCGTCGTCAGCTCTATTTGATAACTCGGCATGATTCATTTCTCATCTTCCGCTCCATGGACACGCCCCGCGGCACCCGGTTCCCGACGACGGGGTCAACCCGAACCGTCCTCCCGGTCGACTTAAACGCGCGGCACGGACATCGTGCTTTACCACCACACGCGTGGGCTTCCAAATAACCCTCATTGTTCGCGCGTCCCACCGAACGCAACTATCCTGTCTTAACGTGTCGCACCTGAGTCGTTTTCACCTCCCCCGCAACCGACACGCGCGTCATGACACCGTC
>JAKAXS010000231.1 GCA_021816505.1 Pseudomonadota bacterium | reverse complement strand
CCACTTCGACCCGTCCGGCGACCAGCGAGTCGGCCACTGCAGCGATATGCGCCTGTGCCGGGCTGAGAGGCGGCGGCGCAGGGCGCTGCGAAGCCGGAAATGGCTGCTGCGGTCCCGCCCCCGGACGCATGGCGCCCAGCGGCGGCGGTGCCGCCGCCGACTTCATGCCTTCGGCAGCCTGGCGCAGCGCGCCCACCGACGCGTTGGCAGCGGCGTCCGACATAGGAAGCCGTGGCGGGCGACTGACATCCTCCGCCGCTTCATCGGCCGCGTTGATCTCGTTGGCCAGCTTCTTCACCAGGGCCTGGATGCGCTCGACATCCGACTCCAGCGAGTTTCCGCCGCCGGGCTGCGCATGCAAGGCGCTTTCGGGCAGTGCAGGAGGCCCCGAACGGGCCGATGGCGCACCCGGGTGTCCAAAGGCCGATGGATGCCCGCCCCCCAATTGGCCGGGCGCCGTCACGGGCCCGGTGTTCTGCCGCGGCGACCCACCAGGCCCGCCCGATGGCTTCTGCGCCGTGTGCTCGCCCAGGGGCGGCAGTGAAACCTGCGCCACCTTGGCGCGCGGCCGCATCGAAGACGGAACTTCCAGCTGCGACAGCGCCCGGTCCAGCGGGACCGGCGGCGGCACGTGCACCGCGAGGCGATCGTGAACGTCGCTGAAGGATTCGAAGTCGGGCGAAGCGGCAGCGCGGCGCGCCGTCTGCCCCGGTTGCCGCCGGCGCCTCAAGGCATGGAGCCCCAGCAGCGCCGCGTACAACACCGTTCCTGCCGCCATGGCGACGTTGATGTCGACGCCGAACTGGAGGTTCAACGCCGTCGACAGCGCAAACACGACCACGCCCATGGCCAGGACGACGAACAGGTCTACGGCTCCTCCGCCCTTCCGCCTTCTGGTCTCGGCTCGCTGCCGCGGCAATCCCGGTCTGCGCTTCATGATTTTCCAACACCACTCGATTCGGATTTCCGTCAAAGATTTCCGTCTGGGCGGGCATTTGCAATTGCAGCCCTGCCACTTTCACCACCTTTCGACACCCCACGGAGAGAAAGGCCGGTACCGAGGGCGGGAAGCCGCGGTTTGCCGCTCGCGAGGGCTCCGCCTATCCCCAGAAAATAAAATTGGCGGGGACAACTATTGGCGTGGCCGCGCCGCAACAGCGTCGAATTGTTTTACGGATCGGGGATTCCCGGCGATTTCCCGTTTTCCACAGATGCAATCGGGCCGCAATCAGGTCACCGGCCGGCCGTTGGCCCACCCGAATCGAGGCGTTGTTTAGTTCTCATTAGCCGAATCGACGTGGTATCGTCAGGCCGGGCGGGAAACCTTGGTGTCTGGCGTGTTTCAGGAGAGCAGCCCAAATGTTGATGAGCGTAATCGAGCCGGAACTGGCGTCCTCAGTCTATGGTGAACTGGCTGGCGCGCGTGTCCTGCTTACTGGGCTTACTGCTTCCGGCGGCGTCGACGTCGCCCGTTCCTTCGCCGATCACAAGGCTCGCCTCATCATCCAGACGCCCGACCTGTCGCCCGACCTTGTCGAGCTGACCGCACACATGGCCGAGCAGGCGTGCGAAGTCAGGATGTTCGACGAGCCGGTGCACGATCAAGCCGCTGCCGTCCGCCTCGCCCAGAAGTCCGCAACCGCATTCGGCGGCTTCGACGTGGTCGTGAACTTCATCGCCGCCGAACAGCCGGTCGGCATCGCCGACTACGACGAGTTGTCGGACTACGTGTCCGATACGCTGCTGCCCGCCACGCAGATCACGCGCGTTGCCGCCAACCGCATGCGCTTGATGCGCAACGAAGGGCTCATCCTCAACATCGTCAGCATGGCCCCGCCGGCGGACGCGCGCGAGATGGCCGTGTCGAGCCTGATCCGCGCCACGCTGGCCGACCTCACGCGTCGCGAGGCGCAGGCCTGGTCGGATGCCGCCATCCGCATCAATGCTATCGGCCCGCGCAGCATGGACGCCTGCGGACATTGCCTCGCCTCGGAGCCTGAGATCGCGGCGCTGGCGATGTACCTCGCGAGCCGCAAGGGCCGCCAACTTACCGGGCAAGTCTTCGACGCCGAGAATGCTTCGTTGCGCTGCTAAAGTTTTACTGGTTTTCGCTGAAGCCTGCGGGGCCGGACGTCTCGAAGCGTCCGGCCCCATTACGTTTTTCAGACCAACAGCTACTCCGCCGGCAAAGCCTGTGATGCGTCCGAGGCGTGTGCCGTCTGATCATGTTTTGCGCCGAGCAAGGAGTAGACGGTCGGGATCACGAACAGCGTCAGCAACGTGCCCAGCGACATGCCGCCGACGATCACCCAGCCGATCTGCTGACGGCTCTCCGCGCCCGCACCATCGGCCAGCGCCAGGGGCAGCGCGCCGAGCACCATCGCGCCCGTGGTCATGAGGATGGGCCGCAGCCGCAAGGTCGCCGCCTCGATCACAGCTGCGATGCGGTCCTTGCCGAAGTGCTCCTGCTGCTGGTTGGCGAACTCCACGATCAGAATGCCGTGCTTCGTGATCAGTCCGACCAGCGTCACGAGGCCGATCTGCGAGTAGACGTTGAGGGTGCCGCCCGCGAGATAGAGAGCGCCCAGCGCGCCTGTCATCGACAACGGCACGGTGAGCATGATGATGATGGGATCGCGGAAGCTCTCGAACTGCGCCGCAAGCACCAGATAGATGAACCCGAGCGCAAGCACGAAAACCAGCGCCAGGCTCTGGCCCGCGGCGCGATAGTCTCGGCTCTGGCCGGACAGATCCGTCTGCACGTTGGCCGGCAGGACTTCGCGCGCCGCGCCTTCCAGGAAATCCAGCGCTTCGCCCAGCGCCACGCCCGGCCCGAGGTTCGCGGTGATGGTTACCGAACGCAGCTGATTGAAGCGCTTCAGCTCCTTCGGAGCCACGGCCTCGCGCACCTTGGCGATGTTGGACAGTTGCACCATCTCGCCCGACGGCGACCGCAGGAACACCGTCGCCAGCGTTTCGGGTGACGCGCGGTCCTCATCGGCCAGCTGGACATAGACGTCGTACTGCTCGCCGTTCTGTTCGAACCGGGTCACCTGCCGCCCGCCCAGCAGCGTTTCCAGCGTGCGGCCGACGACGGTCACGTCGATACCCAGGTCGGCGATCTTCGGGCGGTCGAGATCGATGCGGAATTCGGGCGTGTTGAGCTTCAGGTCGGTATCGACGCTCTCCAGTCCCGGATACTGGCCGATCCGCTCCATCATCTTGTCGACGTAGCCCTGCAGCTCCTCATACGTCCCGGAGGTTTGGATCACGAACTCGATCGGCCGCGCCGCGCCGCGCTGCCCGAACGAGCCGGGATTGTTGGCGAAGGCCTGCACGCCGGGAATGCGACGCAGCTTCGGGCCGATGCGCTCGGCGAGTTGCTGCTGCTTGACGGTCCGGTCGTTCCAGTCTTTCAGCTGCGCGTTGATGAGGAAGTTCGAAACGTCGGGCTGGCCGTTGATCACCAGCCGGGTCGTCACCTCGGGAATGCCCGCCAGGATCTCGTCGATCTCGGCCGTGTAGCGGCTCGTATAGGCCAGCGTCGCGCCCTCGGGAGACACGCCGCGCACGCGAAGAATGCCGCGATCCTCGACCGGCGCCAGCTCCGACTTGAGCGAGGTGAACAGCAGGCCCGACGCGCCCGCGACGCCCAATGCCAGCAATAGGACGATCGCCCGCGCCTTGATCGCAGTACCCAACGTCGCGCGATAGCCGCGTTCCAGCGCGCTGAGGAAGCGCTCCACGAGGCGGAAGAACCAATTGGGGTTGGTGTCGTGCTTCAGGATCTTGGAGCACATCATCGGCGTCAGCGTCAGGGCCACGAAGCCCGACACGATCACCGCGCCCGCCAGCGTCAACGCGAACTCCAGGAACAGGCGCCCGGTCTTGCCCGGCGCAAACGCGATCGGTGCGTAAACGGCCGCCAACGTCAGCGTCATGGCGATCACCGCGAAGCCGATTTCGCGCGTCCCCTTGATGGCCGCATCGACCGGCTTCATCCCCTCCTCGATATGGCGGTAGATGTTCTCCAGCACGACAATCGCGTCGTCGACCACCAGACCGATCGCCAGCACCATAGCGAGCAGCGTCAGCGTATTGATGGTGAACCCGAGCGCGAACATCATCGTGAAGGTCGCGATCAGCGAGATCGGAATCGTGACGATCGGAATGATCGAAGCCCGGATCGAGCGCAGGAAGAACAGGATGACGATGACGACGAGCGCGATCGCCTCAAGGATCGTGTGGAACACGGCCTCGATCGAGCGGTCGATGAAGATGCTGTCGTCGCTGCCGATCTCCGCACTCAGTCCCTCCGGCAAGCCGCGATTGATGTCGGGCAGCACCTCGCGCAGGGCATTCGACACGTCGAGCGGGTTGGCGGTCGCCTGCTTGATCACGCCGATCGCAATGGCGGGCGCGCCGTTGTACCGGCTGTCGCGCCGCTCGTCGGCCGCGCCAAGCTCGATGCGCGCCACCTCGTTCATGCGGACTTGATGCCCGGCAGCCAGCTTGACGATGATGTTTCCGAACTCGTCCGGCGTCACCAATCCGGTGCGCGACAACACCGGAAACTCGCGATCCGTGCTCTCGATGCGTCCGGCGGGCAGCTCCACGTTCTGCGCCCGCAACGCGTTCTCGATGTCCTGGACCGTGAGATTGAATGCCGCCAGCCGCTCCCTGTCGATCCAGATGCGCATCGCATAGCGGCGTTCGCCGAAGATCTGGACGTCAGCCACGCCCTGCAGATTCTTGATACGATCGATCACGAAGCGGTCGATGTAATCCGTGATCTGCAGCGCCGTCATCTTCGGCGACGTGAAAACGAGGTTCATCACCGGCATCGCGTCGGCTTCCACCTTGGCGATCACGGGTTCGTCGATTTCGTCCGGCAGCCGGCCGCGAACGCGCGCCGCACGGTCGCGCACGTCTGACGCCGCGACGTCGGGATTGATCTCGGGATGGAAACGAACGGTGATGCGGCTCGTCTCGGTGCGGGATGTCGATTCCAAGATATCGATGCCCTCGATGCCGGCGATTGAGCCTTCGAGGATCTGCGTAACCTGGCTTTCGATGATCGCCGCCGACGCGCCCGGATAGCGCGTGACGACCGACACGACCGGCTCATCGACGTTGGGATATTCGCGTACCGTCAGCCGATCGTACGAGACGACGCCGAGAAGCACGAGCACGAGGCTCAAGACGGTCGCGAAAACGGGCCGCCTGATGCAGAATTCGAACATTCCCGTCAGCTCCCGCCGGCCGGCGCGGAGTTGCTTTGTCGCACGACGATCTCA
>JAKAXS010000230.1 GCA_021816505.1 Pseudomonadota bacterium | reverse complement strand
TTCCGATCTTTCGGCGGAACAAATATCTATCCTTGTGCAATTTGTTGGACCCGACGCGGAAACCACAACGCTTTCAGGTGGTGTTCTGTTTTCGTCGATGACGCTTCACCCCGACACTCAGTTCTCACCCGGGAAAAACCCTACCTTCCTCGACGGAGCGCAAGAACTTACTCAACTTGTGAAGCTAGTGAGCGGCGCTGGCTATGGCTCTGAGCGGATTCGGATTGATCAGAGGGTCGTCCGCGGCCTCGAATACTACACCGGCCCCGTCTTCGAAGCCGAACTCCTGATGGAGACCAAAAACGAAGACGGCCAGCTCGTGCGCTTCGGCGCTGTCGGCGGCGGCGGTCGTTACGACGGCTTGATCGAACGCTTCCTCGGCCAGAAGGTGCCCGCGACCGGTTTCGCCATCGGCGTCTCGCGTCTGCAGGCCGCGCTCGCCGCCATCGGCAAGCTGCCCGCGCCGACGCCCGGCCCCGTCGTCGTGACCGTGATGGATAAGGCGGAAATCCCGCGCTACCAGTCGCTCGTGCAGACGCTGCGCAACGCCGGCATCCGCGCGGAGATGTATCTCGGCAACCCGAAGAAGTTCGGCCGCCAGCTCGAATACGCCGACAAGCGCGGCAGCCCGTGCGTCATCATCCAGGGCGGCGACGAGCGCGAGCGCGGCGAGGTCACCATCAAGGATCTGATCGAAGGCGCCAAGGCCGCCGCCGCCATCAAGGACAACGCGGAGTGGAAAGCCTCGCGCCCCGCGCAGCTGTCGGTGCCCGAAGCCGACATGGTGAAAACCGTGCGCGAGATCATCGCCCGCCACGCACCGGAAGCCGGAGACGCGTAATGGTCGCCGAGACCGCCAGAGCCTTCGCCGCGCTGGAGCGGCAGGCGCAGGTGCTCATGTCCCGGTTCATCGCGGCGGGACACGAAGCCGTGTCGCCCGCCGCCATCCAGCCCGCGCGCTACTTCCTCGACGTCGTCGGCGAAAGCCTGCGCGCGCGCACGTACGTCTTCACCGATCCCGACGGCGACGAACTGTGCCTGCGTCCCGATCTGACGGTGCCCACCTGCCGCCTGTATCTGGAACGCGATGCCGACGCGCAGCTGCCCGCCAAGTACTGCTACAACGGCGCCGCCTATCGCTTCCAGCCGCAGGGCGGCGACAGCACGCACCCGCGCGAATTCCGCCAGGCCGGCATCGAGAACTTCGGCGATCCCGCGCGCGAGGCCGCCGAGGCCGAAACCGTCGCGCTGATCCTCGACGCCTTGCGCGCCGCCGGCCTCAAGGGCGAGCAGCTGCGCATCGGCGATCTCGGCCTGTTTCGCGCGCTGCTCAAGTCCGTCGACATGCCGGAGCGCTGGCGCCAGCTTCTCATGCACCGCTTCTGGCGGCCGGATGCTTTCCGCGCCGAGCTGAAGCGCCTCGTCTCCGGTGCCAATCAATCGATCGATGCGCAACGTCGCGCGCTGATCGAAACACTCGACAACACGGATCGCGACGCGGCTCAGACGCAGGTCGCCGCCTACCTCGATGCCGAAGGCATCGAACTGACCGGCACGCGCTCGCTCGCCGAAATCACCGAGAGCCTGCTGTGGCTCGCCGCCGACGCCAAGGCCGCGCCGCTTTCCGCCGCGACCGCGGCGTTGATCGACAGCTACGTCTCGATCCGCGGCCCTGCGCTCGAAGCGGCGTCGCAGCTGAAGGCCATCGCCGGACGCAGCGGCACAGACATGTCGCGTGCCGTCGAGACGTACGAGCAGCGCCTGACGCTGCTTTCCGCCACCGGCGTCAACTTGAAGGACGCGGAGTTCTCCGCCGAGTTCGGCCGCAACCTGGAATACTACACCGGCTTCGTCTTCGAAGTCGTTCTGCCCAAGCTCGGCCGCGCCAGCCCGGTGGCGGGCGGTGGCCGCTACGATCGCCTGCTGCGCCAGGTCGGCGCGCCGCGCGACGTGCCCGCCGTCGGTGCTGCCATTCATACCGAACGGCTACTCGCCGCGATAAACGGCGACGGAGACGCGACATGAGCAAGCTCATTCTCGCCGTCCCGTCCAAGGGTCGCCTCATGGAGCAGTGCGCCGACCTGTTCACGCGCGCCGGCCTCTCCCTGCGCAAGGTCGGCCACGTGCGCGGCTATCGCGGCGAGATCGCCGAGATGCCGGAGGTGGAAGTCGCCTTCATCTCCGCCTCGGAAATCGCCACCTATCTAAAGGACGGCCGCGTCCATCTCGGCATAACGGGTGAAGACCTCGTGCGCGAGCAGATGTCGGACGCCGCGACCCGCGTCGTGCTGGAACGCAAGCTGGGCTTCGGCCACGCCGATGTCGTCGTCGCCGTGCCCGCGTGCTGGATCGACGTCAGGACGATGGCCGAGCTGGACGAAGTCTCCGCCGCCTTCCGGCGCGAGCACGGCCGGCCGCTGCGCGTGGCGACGAAGTATCTCAACATCACGCGACAGTTCTTCACGGCTAAGGGCCTCAGCAACTACCGCATCGTCGAAAGCCTTGGCGCCACGGAAGGCACGCCCGCCGCCGGCACGGCCGAGCTGATCGTCGACATCACCTCGACCGGCGAGACCCTGCGCGCCAACGGCCTGCGCATCCTCGACGACGGCGTGATCCTGAAATCGCAAGCCAACCTCGTCGCCTCCAACGTCGCGACGTGGAGCGCGGACGTCACGGCAGTGCGGCAGGCAATCCTCGCCCGCCTGCGTTAAGACGGGTTGCCAACGTCTGCTGCCTGACTATCGTCGGACGCACCACACCTTGGAAAGGCGGGCGTTTTGGCGAGCATCGTTCTGTTGTTCCTCTTCAAGCTCATCACACTTGCCGGCTCGACCGCGACGACGCTCTGGCTTGTATCGTTCGTCGCCTTCGAGACGTTGGCGACATATCGCTGGGAGCTGCTGCTGGGAGGCATCGCCGCGGTGGCCGTCGGCGAGGGCGGGTCCTATCTGCTCGGCCGCGCTATGAGCCGCGAACGGGCCTAGTTAAGCCAGCTCCGCCAGAACGCACTTCAGCAGGCCGTAGTCGAAGCGGCCGTCGAGTGCGGCGTGTGCCGGGCCGAGTTTGCCGCTGTCCAGCGTGCCGAGCCGCTCGAACGCCGCGTGGATCTCGTCCAGATCGCCGTCGTCCAGCGGCAGCACGGCCCGCGCCTCGATCAGCCCCGCCTCGATCGCCTCGGCGAAGTGTCCCCACACGGTGCCGATCTCCAGCTGCCGTTCGGCGGCGATCTTCTCCGCGTTGAGCCCCTGCAGGTGCAAAGCCAACGTCTGGTTCACCGTCGCCGAAAGCCGGTTCGACAGCATGGGATGCGGCTTGAAGTCGGCGATCACCTTCAGCATCGCCGCGCCGTAGCGTTTGATCTTGCTGTCGCCGAGGCCGAGGATGCCGTGCAGATCGTCCTCGCGCGCCGGCCGCTTGGCCGCCAGCTCCGCCAGCGTCTTGTCGTGGCAGATGACGTAGGGCGGCAGCTTCGCCTCCGTCGCCAGCCGCAGGCGTAAAGCCTTCAGCGCCGCATAGAGGTTCTGATCGTTTGCGCCGACACTGGCACCCGCAGCACTCTCGCGCTTCGCCTTGCCGCGTTTCTCCGGCTTGCGCGCAACGCGCATCAGAAACCGCGTTTCGCCGCGCAGCAGCGGCCGCGCCTTGTCCGTCAGCGCCAGCGTGCCGTGACCCTCGTCGTCGCCGGCCAGAAATCCCGCCGCCACCAGCTGCCGGAAGATCGAGCGCCACGTCGCCGCGTCGGTATCCTTGCCAACGCCGAAGACCGACAGCTGGTCGTGCCCGTTGCGGCCGATACGATCGTCCAGCTTGCCGGCCAGCACGTCCATCACGTACGTCACCCCGAAGCCCTGGCCCGTGCGATAGACGGCCGACAGCGCCTTCTGCGCCAGCACCGTGCCGTCCGTCGTCTCCGGCGGCGCCTGGCAGTTGTCGCAGTTGCCGCACGGCTGCCCCAGGTGCTGGCCGAAGTACGCCAGCAGCGCCTGGCGCCGGCACCCCGTCATCTCCGCCAAGCCGATCAGCGCATCGAGCTTGCCACGCTGCACCTTCTTGTATTGCTCGCTGCCCTCGGACTGCGCGATCCACTGCCGCAGCTGGATCACGTCCTGCAGGCCGTAGGCCATCCACGCATTCGCCACCTCGCCGTCACGTCCGGCGCGGCCGGTTTCCTGGTAATAGGCCTCGATCGACTTCGGCAGATTGAGATGCGCCACGAAGCGCACGTCCGGCTTGTCGATGCCCATGCCGAAGGCGATCGTCGCCACCACGATCACGCCGTCGTCCGACAGGAACTTGTCCTGGGCGCCGCGCCGAACATTCGCGTCGAGCCCGGCGTGATAGGCCAGCGCCTTGCGCCCCTTGCCTGAAAGCCAGGCGGCCGTCTCGTCCACCGCGCGCCGCGACAGGCAATAGACGATGCCCGCGTCCGCCGGATGCTCCTGCTCGATGAACTGCCACAGCCGCTCCTTGGCGCTCATCGATCCCATCTCGGCGATGGTGTAGCGGATGTTCGGGCGGTCGAAGCTCGCTACAAAACGCTCGGCGTTGCCGAGGCTCAGCTCGGCGATGATCTCCTCGCGCGTGCGCTCGTCCGCCGTCGCCGTCAGCGCCACGCGCGGGATGCCAGGGAAGCGTTCCGCCAGCACCTTCAGCTGGCGATACTCCGGGCGGAAGTCGTGGCCCCACTGCGAGACGCAGTGCGCCTCGTCGATGGCGAACAGCGACACCTTCGCCCGCGCGATCAGGTTCAGCGTCCGCTCCTGCAGCAGCCGCTCGGGCGCGACGTAGAGCAGGTCGAGATCGCCGGACCGAAAGTCGCTCTCCACGGCCTCCTGCTCGCGGCGGTCGATTGTCGAATTGAGGTAGGCGGCCTTCACGCCGGCTTCGCGCAGCGCCTCCACCTGATCGTGCATCAGCGCGATCAGCGGCGAGACGACGATTCCCGTGCCTTCCCGCACCAGCGCGGGGATCTGGTAGCACAGCGACTTGCCGCCGCCGGTCGGCATCAGCACAAGCGCGTCCCGCCCCTCCAGCACGGAGGCGATGATGCCGGCTTGGTGTGAGCGGAAGCTCTTGTAACCAAACAGCGTTTCCAGAAGCCGGTGGGCTTCGGCAAGGGCAGGGGAGGGGTCCGGCAAGGTTCAGTTCCGCATCAGGTCGATCGTCCGGGCTGAACGGCAGGGCGGTGCCACATTCAGTGCGGGTTCATATGTACACGGGTAGCGTCTGAACGCATAATCCGCGCCGCTGAACGGCCGGGTGGAGTGGAGACAAAGATGTTGAAGACCATGAGTTG
>JAKAXS010000229.1 GCA_021816505.1 Pseudomonadota bacterium | reverse complement strand
CCTTCGATGTCGCCCACCGTGCCGCCGATTTCGACGAGCACGAAGTCGAGCCCCTCGTTGCCGCTGGTGACGAACGTCTTGATGGCATCCGTCACGTGCGGAATCACCTGCACGGTTCCGCCCAGGTAATCGCCGCGCCGTTCCTTGGCGAGGATATCCTGGTAGATGCGGCCCGTGGTGATGTTGTCCGACTTCTTCGCCGGCACGCCGGTGAAGCGTTCGTAATGGCCGAGGTCGAGGTCCGTCTCCGCACCGTCGTCCGTCACGAACACCTCACCGTGCTGGTAAGGGCTCATCGTGCCTGGATCGACGTTGAGGTAAGGATCGAGCTTACGAAGCCGGACAGAATATCCGCGCGCCTGGAGAAGCGCGCCGAGGGCGGCGGAAGCTAGGCCTTTGCCAAGGGAGGAGACCACGCCGCCGGTAATGAAGATGTACCGTTGCATGGGCTTTGAACATAAGGCCGCAAGCTCACGATTCGAAGCGGTAATTTTGCCTCATCCCCGATCGTTTCAAGTTGCAGCGGCGCGTGGACTGGTCAGTCGAAGATTAAACGCCGCATTGCGCTTTGAGCGCTTCGGCCTCGGCAGGATCGGCGGTGGACGTATCCGCGTCGAGCGCCGTCTTGAATTCCTCAAGTGCCGCCTTCGTCTCGCGGTAGCTGGAGTCAATGGCGGTGTCGGCGAAAGCGACGTCCACCGTCACCGTGGAACGGGCGCCAGCCGGCGTTTCACGACCCTTGTGGGTCATCGCCTGCTTCTTGGTGCACGTCACGCCGTGCGACGCGGAGCCGAGCTGCAGGAATTTCTTTCTCTTCTCGACGCCGATTTCCGCGGCCCTGCGCAAGGCGATCTTCTCAAGGCGCGCTTTGGATGCCGTGGCGGTGCCGCTGGCGCTGACCTGATGCTGGTTCTCGGCGATCACCGAATCCCGATAGCCGTACGGATAGAAATTGTTGGCGGCCTCATACGGCGCGATGGAACCCGTGGAAAGGTCTGTTCCCGCGCAGCCCAGGAGAACGATGGCGCTGGTCCCCGTCAGCACGAAGCTCACTAGCCGCGATCGCCCGCCCATTCCTATCACCCTGTCCCCATTTCGAGGCGACGATGGACCCGCGCAGCGGCACTGGCGATGACTGCAATGTAACAGTCACCGCTATTTCTGTGCCCTTGCGCCGCCCGTTGAGGGCGGGCGGAAGGCTACTTCAGCTTGTCGAGAATGCCGCCCTGGCCCGGGGCCGGGCTGTCGGCAGGAGCCGGCGTGGCGGACGGCGCATCCGCGGACGGCGGCGTGCCGGGCGCGGTGGTCTGGCCGGCGGGAGCCGCAGCCGGTGCGCTGTCGAGCAGCGAGCGGCCCGCTTCGCCACCGCGGCCGCTAATGATGGTGAGCAGGATGCTGGTGCAGAAGAAAGCCGCAGCCAGAGCAGCCGTTACGCGCGTCAACAGGTTGGCCGTACCACGCCCGGTCAAAAAGCCACCGCCTCCGCCGCCACCGCCGATGCCGAGAGCACCGCCCTCGGACTTCTGCAGCAGCACCACGGCCACAAGGCCGGCGGCGATCATGAGGTGAATGACGAGCAATACGTTGGCCATAACGAACCCTAAGCTCTCGAGAGCCGAACGACGATGGATTGGAGACGTGGGCTTCTACACCAGGCGAACCTGGTTCGCTAGGCAATAATGACCGCGCCCTTCCGCAGCTCCAAGAAGATCCGATCTGACCAAATAGGATTAAAAAATTAACCTCGTATTCAATCTGTTGTGGGACTTTCTTTACAACAACATTCGGCCATGGGCGCTTAACAATGCGAACGATCAAGGGAAAACTCTTCACATCGCTTGGCTTGCTCTGCCTTTCACTGGCGGCCGTAGCGACGACGGGATACTTGGCGGCCGTCACCGCGGAGAACGGCCTGGAAACGGTCTATCAGGATCGTGTCAAACCGCTTCGCGATCTGAAGGTCGTTGCCGATCTCTATGCCGTCAACATCGTCGACGCGACGCATAAGGTGCGCAACGGCGGATTGTCCTGGGAACAGGGCATCGATGCGATCTCCAAGGCTTCATCCGGGATCGCCGAACAGTGGAAGGCGTACATGGCGACCTACATGGAAGCCGAGGAACGCCAACTCGCAGCCGAAGCGGAACGCAACATGAAGTTGAGCGACGCGGCGACTGCCCGTGTCCTCGCTATCCTGCGCGCGCACGATCAAGCGGCCTTGGACAATTTTGTACGGACCGAACTGTACCCGTCCATCGAGCCGGTGAGCGACAGCGTCAGTAAGCTGGTTGAGCTTCAGATCAAGGTTGCCGAACAGGTTCATCACAAAACTTCGGACGCATTCGTGCTGGCGGGCTGGTCTGGGCTGGCCAGTCTCCTCGTCGCGATCGGCAGCGCGATATTTGCAGCCTGGACCGCGTTGTACGGCGTCATCAGACCGCTCGCCGGCATTACGACATGCATGCGCCGGCTTGCCGACGGAGACCTGAACCTGACAGTTGCCGGCACCGACCGCAGAGATGAAATCGGCGCGATGGCAGCGTCCGTCCAGGTCTTCAAGGACAATGCGGAAGCCATGCAGCGCCTGCGCGAACAGCAGGTGGAAACCGAACGCGCAACGGCGGAAGCGCGCAAATCCGAGATGAATGCCTTGGCGCAGAAGTTCCGGAGCACCGTCGGCGGGATCGTCGAAACCGTCTCGTCGACTGCGCAAGAGTTGGAACATGCGGCCGGCTCGCTGACGAAGACAGCCGAGTCGACGCAGGCCCAATCCGGCATCGTAGCGGCGGCATCGGAGCAGACGTCGGCCAACGTACAAGGCGTGGCCGCCGCCGCCGAGGAACTCGCCGCGACGGTCGACGAGATCAGCCGTCAAGTGCAGCATAGCAGCCAGATCGCCCAGCGCGCTGTGGGGCAGGCTGCGACGACCAATCAACGCGTCAACGATCTCTCGTCCTCAGCGAGCCGCATCGGCGACGTCATCACCTTGATCAACAGCATTGCCGGCCAGACCAACCTTCTGGCGCTCAACGCGACGATCGAGGCGGCGCGCGCGGGTGAGGCCGGCAAGGGCTTTGCCGTCGTGGCTCAGGAGGTCAAACAGCTCGCCGAGCAAACGGCGAAAGCGACCAACGAAATCTCCGAGCAGATTTCAACGATGCAGGCGGCGACGAGCGACGCCGTCACGGCGATCGGCGAGATCACGGAAACGATCGACCGCATGTCGGAAATCTCCGGTGCGATCGCCGCCGCCGTCGAACAGCAGGGCGCCACGACCCGCGAGATCAGCCGCAATGTGATGGAAGCGGCGAAGGGCACGACGGAAGTCGCCTGCAACATCACCAACGTCAGCCGTGGGGCCAACGACACGGGATCCGCGTCCGGAGAGGTTCTGGCCTCGGCGAGGCGTTTGTCCAGCGACAGTTCCAGCCTTCGCTCGGAAGTCGAAGCCTTCATCAGGACCGTGCAGGCGGCCTGATCCTGGAAATCAAACGACATCGAGCCGGAGTCCGACACGGACTTCGGCTCGATCGATAAGTGTGATCAATCCTCGCGGTAAACGCGCTCGCGACGCTCGTGCCGCTCCTGCGCTTCCAGAGACAGCGTGGCGATCGGGCGGGCATCCAGCCGCTTGAGGCCGATCGGCTCGCCCGTTTCCTCGCAGTACCCGTAGCTGCCATCCTCGATACGCGCCAAGGCGGCGTCGATCTTGGAGATCAGCTTGCGCTGGCGGTCGCGCGAGCGCAGTTCGAGCGCGCGGTCCGTCTCGGACGTGGCGCGGTCGGCGATGTCGGCATGCTGGGTAGAATCGTCATGCAGGCCGACCAGCGTTTCCTTGGTCTGCCGAATGATGTCTTCCTTCCAATTCAGCAGCTTCTGCCGGAAATACATCCGGTGCTTCTCGTTCATGAACGGCTCGGATTCCGACGGGACGTAGTCCGGCGGAAGCACGATCGGTTTGCTTGTTTTCAGCGTCGCAGCCACTTTGCTCTGAACCCTCTTGGCTTGATTGCTGACAGTCTCTTTGACGGGCGCCCGTTTAGCGGGTGCCGTCTTTGTCCGCAATGCCGAAGCGCGCACGACCTTGGCAGGTTTCTTGACCGCCTTGGCCGGAAGCTTACGGCTCGATTTGCTGCCACCGGTTTTTGCCGCCGCCGTTTTGGCCGGCGATTTTTTTGCTTTGGCGGCCGTCACGCGCGCCGCCTTGGATCGAATTGATAGCTTCGCTCCCGCCTTCGAAGCAGACCTTTTCTTGTCATCGCGCCTGGTCACATAGGCCTCCGCGACACCGGGTTTCGCCGCGCATTGGCCCCTCGATACATGTGGCTAGGCCGGCAAATTTGTGCGCACCTATTGACGCCCCGACCATCAAAAGTCAAGCAGATCCACACGTTTAGTCTGAATACCGCGAATCGCGTGGCGGGGCCGTGACGCCAGGGCGCAAGGTCCGTCGGTTGCCCGTGGGCGCCCCTCCCCCTAAGGTCCGGCCCGGACGGCGCGAACGAAAGCAGAGAATGGCAAAATCCCCAGGAATGTCGGGCAAGGGCAGCGACAAGTCGTTCGTCGGAACCGCAGACTACGTCGCGACCGACGATTTGAAAGTGGCCGTAAATGCGGCGATCGCGCTGGAGCGCCCCCTCCTCGTCAAGGGCGAGCCGGGAACGGGCAAAACGGTGCTGGCTCTGGAGGTCGCCCGGGCCCTGGGTGCCCCCATCATCGAGTGGCATATCAAATCGACCACGAAGGCCCAGCAGGGCCTCTACGAGTACGACGCCGTTTCCCGCCTGCGCGACAGCCAGCTGGGCGACGAGCGCGTCAAGGACATCCGCAACTACATCAAGCGCGGCAAGCTTTGGGAGGCGTTCCAGATGGATCGCCGGCCGGTGCTGCTGATCGACGAGATCGACAAGGCCGACATCGAGTTCCCCAACGACCTGTTGCAGGAACTCGACCGCATGGAGTTCTACGTCTACGAGACGGGGGAAACGATCAAGGCGCACAACAGGCCGATCGTCATCATCACATCAAACAACGAGAAGGAGCTGCCGGACGCGTTCCTGCGCCGGTGTTTCTTCCACTACATCAAGTTTCCCGACGAGGAGACGATGCGCGCCATCATCGAGGTCCATTTCCCGAACCTCAAGGGCCGCCTCGTCGCCGAATCGATGCGCGTTTTCTACGAGCTGCGCGACGTTCCCGGCCTCAAGAAGAAGCCATCCACATCCGAGTTGCTGGATTGGATAAAACTGTTGCTGAATGAAGACATCACCGCCGAGACCCTGCGCGAGACGGATGCACGCAAGCTTATTCC
>JAKAXS010000228.1 GCA_021816505.1 Pseudomonadota bacterium | reverse complement strand
TCTTTCTCGCGACACGGCACAGGGCACTCGCGCGGTATCGGTCGCGCTTGGCGCACGCACGTATGACGTGCTGATCGGGCGAGATCTCCTTGCCGATGCAGGACGCCTGATCGCCTCGCGGCTGCCGGGCGCAAAGTGTGGGATCGTGACGGACGGCACGGTCGCGTCGCATCACCTCAAAGCCCTGGAGGCAGGGTTGCATCCTGCGGTGAAGGTCGCGGGCTCCATCGTGCTGCCGGCGGGCGAGGCGACGAAGAGCTTTCGCGAACTGGGTCCGTTGTGCGAGCGGCTGCTGGAACTGGGCCTTGAGCGGGGCGATCTCGTCGTCGCGTTCGGCGGCGGCGTGATCGGCGACCTTGCGGGTTTTGCCGCCGGCATCCTGCGTCGCGGCGTTCGTTTCGTGCAGATTCCCACCACGCTGCTGGCGCAAGTCGATAGCTCGGTCGGCGGCAAGACGGGGATCAACACGCCGCAGGGCAAGAACCTGATTGGCGTGTTTCATCAGCCGAGCCTCGTGCTGGCGGATACCGGCGTGCTGGCGACGCTGAGCGCGCGCGAGATGCGGGCCGGCTATGCCGAGGTGGCGAAGTATGGGCTGCTGGGCGATGCGGCGTTCTTCGCGTGGCTGGAGAAGAACTGGCAAGGCGTGTTCGCTCTGAAGCCGGACGCGCTGGAGCACGCGATCGAGACGAGCGTGAAGGCGAAGGCGGCGATCGTGGCGCGCGACGAGCACGAGACCGGCGATCGCGCGCTGCTCAATCTGGGCCACACCTTCGGTCATGCGCTGGAAGCCTGGACCGGATATTCAGATCGCCTGCTGCATGGCGAAGGCGTGGCGATCGGCATGGCGCTGGCGTTGCGCTTCTCCGAAGAGCTTGGCTTGTGTCCGGCCGGCACGGCCGCGCGCGGTGCCGCGCATCTGGAAGCGGTGGGCCTGCCGACGCGCATCGGCGACATCCCCGGCGGCAAGGCCGATGCCGACGAACTCGTTCGCCTGATGGCACAGGACAAGAAGGTGCAGCAAGGCAAGGCGACCTTCATACTCGTGCGCGGCATCGGCGAGGCGTTCGTCACCCGCGACGTCGATCCGGCCAAGGTGCGTGATTTCCTGGTGCGCGAAATCGGGTAGCGGCTACTTTTCGACGAAGGCCTTCTCGATCACGAACTCGGCCGGGTCGCCGAGGTGGCCTTCGCGGAAGCCACGGGCAAGGTAGTAGTCCTTCAGGTCGCGCAGCATGTCGGGTCCGCCGCACACCATGGCGCGGTCGTGCTCGGCCGAGAGCGGTGCGAGATCGAGATCCGAATAGAAGTGGCCGGAGGAGACGAACTCCGTCACGCGGCCCATCGCCTTGAAAGGCTCGCGCGTCACCGTCGGATAGTAGATCAGCTTGCCGCGCATCGCGTCGCCCAGATACTCGTCCTGCGGCAGTTCGTGCATGATGCGATCGCCGTACGCCAGTTCCGAAACGCGGCGGCAGCCGTGCACCAGGATCACTTTTTCGAAGCGCTCGTACATCGAGGGGTCGCGGATCAGCGACATGAAGGGCGCCAGCCCCGTGCCGGTGCCCAGCAGGTAGAGATTGCGGCCGGGACGAAGGTTGTCGAGCACGAGGGTGCCCGTCGGTTTCTTGCCGACGAGGATCTGGTCGCCCGCCTTGATGTGCTGCAGGCGCGAGGTCAGCGGACCGTTGGCAACCTTGATCGACAGGAATTCCAGGTGGTCGTCGTAGTTGGCGGAGACGAGGCTATAGGCGCGCGTCAGCGGCTTGCCGTCCACTTCCAGCCCCATCATCACGAACTGGCCGTTCTCGAAACGCAGCGTCGGGCTTCGCGTGGCCGTGAAGCTGAAGACGGTGTCGGTCCAGTGGCGGACGGAGATAACGGATTCGTTGGTGAACGCGGCCATACACAACACTCTGCAGGATTGCTGCCCGCGCAAACGCGAGCGCCGAACCGGTCTGTTAACATACGCCGGAAGAGGCCGGCGGCACGCATTGTCGCGGGTCCGGAAAGGAAGATCAGCAAAGGAACAAGTCGGGCGCAAGCAACGTTGTTGTGGCGAATGCAACATCGTTCTGGAGAGGCTTTAATGCGCTACATCATCCTTTGGCTGGCCGGGGTACCCATCGTCGGCATCATTCTGTTGAAGGTGCTTGGCTTTATTTAAGGCCCCCATCAGCGTTAATTCACGCTTACGACGCGCCGCATTGCAGCGCTGACCGAACCGGACTACATCTCTCGCCATCCGCCGCACCCGGCCGTGATTGCGAGAGATGTCTGTTTTAACCGCACCTTCCGCTGCCCCGGCAGCACCCCCGACGCCTGTGGCCAAGCCCACACTGGCGGGGCTTTCGCGCGAGCGGCTGCAGCAATCGCTGATCGGCGCCGGCGTTCCGGAGAAACAGTCGCGCATGCGCGTGAACCAGCTGTGGCGCTGGCTGTATGTGTCCGGCGTCACGCGCTTCGACGACATGACGGACGTCTCGAAGGATTTACGCGCGCAGCTTGCCGACCAGTTCACGTTGGACCGGCCGGAGATCGTCAGCGAGCAGGTGTCGGTGGACGGCACGCGCAAATGGCTGCTGCGGCTGCCGAAGCGCGGGCACGAGGCGCGCGCCCCCGAAGTCGAAACGGTGTACATCCCGGAGTCGGATCGCGGCACGCTGTGCATTTCCAGCCAGGTCGGCTGCACGCTGAACTGTTCGTTCTGCCATACGGGCACGCAGCGCCTCGTCCGCAATCTGGACGCTGCCGAGATCGTCGGGCAGATCCTGCTGGCGCGCGATCGCATCGGCGACTGGCCGGGCGCGCCGCTGCCGGAGAATGCGCAGAACCTGCCGGTGAGCGATCGCAAGATCACCAACATCGTGCTGATGGGCATGGGCGAGCCGCTTTACAACTTCGACAACGTCAAGGAGGCGATGGCGATCGCCGCCGACGGCGAAGGGTTGTCGGTGTCGAAGCGGCGCATCACGCTGTCGACGTCCGGGGTGGTGCCGGAGATCGCGCGCTGGGGCGGCGATACGGGCACGATGCTGGCGATTTCGCTGCACGCCACGCGCGACGATCTTCGCGACGAGCTGGTGCCGATCAACAAGAAGTATCCGATTTCCGAGCTGCTGAAGGCCTGCCGCGATTATCCGGGGCTGTCCAACGCCAAGCGCATCACGTTCGAGTACGTGATGCTGAAGGGCGTCAACGACAGCGCCGCTGACGCGAAGGCGCTGGTGAGGCTGCTGGCCGGCATTCCGGCGAAGATCAACCTGATCCCGTTCAATCCGTGGCCGGGCTCGAAGTACGAGTGCTCCGACTGGGAGACGATCGAGCGGTTCGCCGAGATCGTGAACAAGGCCGGCTACGCAAGCCCGGTGCGCACCCCGCGCGGGCGTGACATCCTCGCGGCGTGCGGTCAGCTGAAGTCGGCAAGCGAAAAGCTGCGCGCGTCGCAACGCTCCGCAGCCGTGGCCTTGGACTAAGGGAGCCTGGCTTGTTCTGGAGAACGGTTGGCCGGCTGATCCTCATTCCCATCGCGTTCGTGCTGGCGGCCTGTGCGGCGGCGGCAATCGTGGTGTCGCTGGGTCTGGAACATTTCACCCAGGCGATGCACTCGGCTCAGCCGGGGGAAGAAACGGTTATCCGCACCTTCTACATTTTTCAGCAGATGACGGCGCTGACGTCCGGCCTGTCGGTCATTCCGGCGCTGGCGGTGATCATCATCGGCGAGGTGGGGCGCATCCGCTCGTGGCTCTTCTATATGATCGGCGGCGGTGTCTCGCTCGCCTGCGTTCCGCTGCTGGCGCAACTCGGTCAAAGCCAGGCGATGACGATGCCGCCTGCGACCGTTTGGCAGGTCCTGGCGACGGCCGGCTTTGCCGCTGGTCTTGTGTATTGGCTGATAGCGGGCAGAACCGCCTGAAATAATTCACCTTTCTGTACGCGCGGATTTTGCTGCACCGCCGCAGGTATTGCTGCGGTGCAAAATTTCTGCTATAGGCCGGCCTGTAAGCTTCATCGAAGGATGCCTGCCATGCTCGACACACGCATGTACGCTCGGCTTTCCGAGAACTATCGCGACGCCGCCGTGGGCTATGCCAACGCGTCGGCCGCGGCGATGAACGTCTTCGCACAGCAGGCCATGGACTTCTGGGCCGCGCCCGCGCGCGCTGCGGCCGCGCCCCGCAGCCGGGATCACCTTTCGTGGTTCAATCCGCACGGTACGACGAGCCATTGGGGCCGCCAGCCGGAGCCGGTCAATCCGTGGCTCGCCTTCACGCCTTGGGCTGTCCAGCCGACGCCGGCACCGTTTCAGCCGCCGGCCATGGCCTCGCAGATGATGGCGATGACGTGGGCGTTCACGCCGTTCGCAGCGTTCTGGGGAACGGCGCTGCGTGGACCCACGTTCGCCTGGCCGATGGCCTACGCGATGATGGCGCAGGGCGTTCCCGATAGCATCGCCTGGCCCGCCGCAAAGGCGAATGCGGCCATGACCGATGCCGCCACGACGATCACCGAACAGACGCAGCAGGTGTTCTCGACGTATCAGTCGGCCGGCGGGTTCGCCATGGCGCACATCATGCCGGCGAAGAACGTCGTTGCGCTCACGGCCGCGCTCTCGCCGCTCGCCTTCATGTGGATGGGCTCGGGCGGCTCCAATCCATTGTTCTAGGACGGTTCCAGCCGTTACGGCGCCTGCTGGTCGGTAAAGGCGTCCGGAGCAGGTTCGGCTGATGCCGGAGGCGCTGCGGCCGTCTCCTTCTTCGCGGCAGCGGCCTTCTTGGCCTTGCCGTATGTGCAGGCGCCCGCCGTGGGTTTGCCGTCGGCACCGGGTGCTCCCTCAGCCCAGGTGCACCCCTTCGTCTCGTTGCACAGTGCCTGGAACATCGTCGGGCACGACGTCTTTGTGCCTTTGGCCGTCGATTTGTCGACGGTGATGCAAGAGCCCTTCGCGGGTGCGCCGTCCGGTGCCGGAGTGCCGGCAGTCCAGGCGCAATTGTCGGGCGCTTCCTTGCAAGCGGCTTCGAACAGCCCGTCACACGAGACCTTCTTCTTTGCGGTCTTCTTCGCAGGCTTCTTTTCCGCGGCAGGCTTCGGGATCGCGCTGGCTGCGGGTGGTGCGGCTGTCGCCTCTTCCGCTGCCGGCATCTCGGCCGCGGGTGCTACGGCGTCCTGCGCGAACAGGGGTGCTGCTCCGGACGCCCATATCAGGATGGCGGAAGCTACGATCGATCGAATGGCCGGCTGCCTGCTCGTACGCATGACACGTCCCCTTGTCAGTTCGGTGTCGATAGAGGCTCGGCCCGCGACGAAATTAGGGCGGGCCGGCGGTTGGCCTAAAGGCGTTTCGCCCAGGCCACAGCCTGCTCCAGCCGGTCGTCCCCCCAGAACAACTCGTCG
>JAKAXS010000227.1 GCA_021816505.1 Pseudomonadota bacterium | reverse complement strand
GATGCACATCCTGCTCCGCTGTCTGGCGTTCAACGTTGCCATCGCTGCAACCGCACTGGCAGAGACGGCCGCGCACGCCGGCTCCGCCGCGGCAACTGAAAGCTACGGCGAGCGCCTTGAAGGCTTCGACTACCCGCGCCAGACCTACGCTTTCACCTCCCAGGGGCAGCCTTTGGAGATGACGTACCTGGACGTCGCGCCGGCCGACGGCAAAGGCAACGGCCGCACCGCACTGCTTCTTCACGGCAAGAACTTCTGCGCCGCCACGTGGGAGCGCACGATCGCCGAGCTTGCGCGCGCCGGCTATCGCGTCATCGCGCCGGATCAGATCGGTTTCTGCGCCTCGTCAAAGCCGCGCGGCTATCAGTTCAGCTTCCAGCAGTTGGCGTCGAACACGAAGGGCCTGCTCGACAAGCTCGGTATCGATAAGGTGGCGATCGTCGCCCACTCGATGGGTGGCATGCTCGGCGTTCGCTTCGCGCTCAGTAATCCCGAACGCATTGCGCGGCTCGTCCTCGTCAATCCGATCGGCTTGGAAGACTGGCAGGCGCTCGGTGTGCCTTACGCCACGATCGACTCGCTCACCGCGGGCGAACTGAAAACCACCTTCGACAGCATCAAGGCCTATCAGCGGAAGGTCTACTACAACGGCGACTGGCGGCCCGAGTACGACCGTTGGGTTGCGATGCAGGCCGGGCTCTGCGCGGGTCCGGGACGCGACATCGTCGCGCGCAACCAGGCGCAGACGAGCGAGATGCTCTTCACGCAACCCGTCGTGCACGAGTTCGCAAATCTGAAGGTGCCCGTGACGCTTCTGATCGGCCTCAAGGATCGCACTGCGCCCGGTTCCAATCGCGCCGCGCCCAAACTCGCCGCCAAGCTCGGCGACTATCCCGCACTCGGCCGCGCCGCCGCGAAGGCCATCCCTGGCGCGACACTCGTCGAGTGGCCGGCGCTTGGTCACTCCCCGCAGATCGAAGCGCCCGACGTCTTTCACAAGGAACTCGTGCAGCAGCTGCAGAGATAGCGACCGTCCGCACAAGGCCGACGAAGAAGCGTACGCGGGATTGCGTGCAACTGCCGGGCTGCGTCAGCGCTCATGAGCACATCGTTCCGCAGGCACCGTAGCTAAGCGCAACGGTCGACCAGCGGAGCTGCTTGCTCACGGGTAGGGCGTCGGCGGAGCAATCGCGAATGCATGGCCGAAAAAAGTGCTGATCTTCGTGTCGAATGCGACCGATGCCGTTCGTCGAGGGGTTAGAAGTGCGGATATGCGTATCCGCTCGAACCTCAAGCAAGGGATGGAGCCATCATGTCCAAGAAACCGCAATCGACTGCCAAGCCTGATGCCAAGCCGGCCAAGGCATCCGCCACGCCGACGGCCGCCGCGGAGAACACTGTCCGGCTGCACCGCGTGTTCGCGACAAAGCCCGAAAAGGTCTACCGCGCCTTTCTCGACGCCGGTGCGCTTTGCAAGTGGCTGCCGCCGCACGGCTTCACCTGCAACGTGGCGCACCTGCATGCGAAGGTCGGCGGCACGTTCCAGATGTCCTTCACCAATTTCACGACCGGCCACAGCCATTCGTTCGGCGGCGAGTACCTCGAACTCGTACCCCACGACCTGATCCACTACACCGACCGCTTCGACGACCCGAACCTCCCCGGCGTCATGCACGTCACCGTCAAGCTGACCGCCGTCTCCTGTGGCACCGAGGTCCACATCGAGCAATCCGGCCTCCCGCCCGTCATCCCCGTCGAGCAGTGCTACCTCGGCTGGCAACAATCCCTGATGCAGCTCGCTCTGCTCGTGGAACCGGATATCGGGGAGGGGTAGGCTATGCCGCCTTGATAGTCGGTATCTTCGACGTGTCGATTGCGCGCTCGGCGTGCCAAGCGTCATAGGCCGACTGCATGCGGAGCCAAAGACCGGGGCCGGTCCCGAACAGCTTGCCGATGCGTACGGCGATCGCCGGTGAGATCGGCTTTCGCTCGCTTAGGATGCCGTTCAGCTGCTGCCGGGAGATGCCCAGCAATTCGGATATCTCCACTTTTGTCCGCTTGACCGCGGGCAGGACGTCGTCACGCAGAACCGCGCCCGGGTGCGTCGGGCACCGCTTCGGGTCGCGCTTTGCGGAGATCGCTTTCATGGCCGAAGTTCCTCAATGGTATTGTTCGAAATCCAACCGGTAGACGTCGCCGTTTTCGAACTCGAAGGTTATGCACCAAGGGCCGTTTACGTGGATCATATAGCGAGTCGGCTTGAAGCCCTTGAGAGCATGGAAATCGTAACCCGGAAGAGCGGCCAACTCGTCTACGTCCGTAGTTTCGTCGAGAACATCAAGCCGAGTGAGAATCCGCTGATGCAACCGTTTGTCGATGCGGGATGTACGGCTCGTTGAGAACAACTCTGCCAGACCCTTGTCGATGAACGATTTGATCATGCCCCGAGCGTAACCGAACTGATTACTGGAAGCAATCTATTTACATAAGCGCTTTCAGTGTTGGCAGGATCTGCGGTCCGCCCCGACCCGCCCATCCAACCCTTCTCGTGTTGCCGCCCGAAAATGGGACCACAGCCAAGGCAAAGTAGCTGCTAACGCCAACCTTGTTACCGCGTTAAGAACTGTCCCAAATCTCCAGCCCTACCTCCGCTCCCGCGGGCCACGCCCGAAACGCTTCGGCGCGCGGCCTTTGACTGCCGCCAGCGGTCCATGCTTGCCCTTGCTCAGCATCTCGAACCGCAGGGCGCCGGCGGTCGGGATGGCTTCGACGAGGCGCACCTCCACGTCGTCGCCGAGGCGGTAGGCTTGGCCCGTGCGGCTGCCGACAAGCGCGCGCGCTTCTTCGAGGTGGTTGAAGTAGTCGGCGCCCAGCGTCGAGATCGGCACGAAGCCGTCGGCGCCGGTGTCCTTCAGTTTCACGAACAGGCCCGCGCGCGTCACGCCGGCGATGCGGCCCATGAACGTCGCGCCAACGCGGTCGGCCAGATGCGAGGCGATCAGCCGGTCGGTCGTTTCGCGCTCCGCCGCCATCGCGCGCCGCTCCGCCTCGGAGATCTGGCGCGCCACGTCGGCGAGGCCCGGCTTCTCCGCGTCCGTCATCGCGCCGTCGCCCAGATCGAGCGCGCGAACCAGCGCGCGATGCACCAGCAGGTCGGCGTAGCGGCGGATCGGCGAGGTGAAGTGCGCGTACTTCGCCAGGTTCAGGCCGAAGTGGCCGATGTTGGCGATGTTGTATTCCGCCTGGCTCTGCGAGCGCAGCACCACCTCGTTGACGAGTTCCGCGTTGGGCTCGCCCTTCGCCTTGGCCAGGATGCGGTTGAACGCGCCGGCCTTCAGCTCACCCGCGTGCGGCACCTTCATGTCGAGCGTCTCGAGGAATTCCTTCAGGCTCTTCAGCTTCTCCTTCGAGGGCTGGTCGTGCACGCGGTAGACGACGGGCTGCTTCTTCTTCTCCAGCATCTGCGCGGCGGCCACGTTCGCCTGGATCATCATCTCCTCGATGAGGCGATGCGCGTCGAGCCGCTCGGGCGTGACGACGCGATCGACACGGCCCTGCGCATCGAGCAGGATCTTGCGCTCCGGCAGGTCGAGGTCCAGCGGCTCGCGCCGGTCGCGCGCGGCGGCGAGCGCGGCATAGGCGGCCCACAACGGGCGCAGCGCACTGTCGAGGAACGGCTTCGCCTTGTCGGACGGGCTTCCGTTGATCGCGGCCTGCGCTTCCTGGTACGACAGCTTCACGGCCGAGCGCATCAGCGCGCGCATGAACGTGTGGCCGCGCTTCTCGCCCGTCTTGTCGAAGATCATGCGCACGGCGAGGCACGCGCGATCCTCGCCCTCGCGCAGCGAGCACAGGTCGTTGGAGATTCGCTCCGGCAGCATCGGCACAACGCGGTCGGGGAAGTAGACCGAGTTGCCGCGCAGCTGCGCTTCGCGATCGAGCCGCGATGCGGGGCGCACGAAAAACGCGACGTCCGCGATCGCCACCGTCACGATGAAGCCGCCCGGGTTGCGCGCGTCCAGATCGGGCTCGGCATGCACCGCGTCGTCGTGATCGCGCGCGTCGGGCGGATCGATCGTCAGCAGCTGCACGCCACGCAGGTCGACGCGATCGCCCAGCGTCGGCGGCGTCAGGCGCTCGCTCTCGGCGATCACGCCTTCGGGAAAGTCATCCGGGATGCCGTGCGCGTGCACCGCGATCAGACTTATCTTGCGCTGGTCCGACGGATTGCCCAGCGTCTCCACCACGCGCGCCTGCGGCAGCGACATGCGCCCGCGGCGGCTGAGATCGTAGCGCACGAGATCGCCGCTCTTGGCATCGCCCTCGTCGCCCTTCTGGATCGTCCAGGCCTTCAGCTCCTTGCGGTCCACCGGCTCGATCACGCCGCCGCCGCGCGGATGCTCGCGATAGATGCCGAGCAGCCGCCGCTTCTCGCGCGGCAGCCGCTTGATCGGCTCCGCCTCGAAGCGAAACCCTTCCACGTCGGCCTGGTCGAGCCGCGCGACGCGCGCCAGCACCTTGTCGCCGATGCCGAGCGGCGGTTCGTCGGACACCGGCGGCCGCGCGCCCGGCAGGATCAGCACGCCCGGCCGCTCGCCGTCGGCTGCGTCCCACACGGCCGGCTTGCCGATCAGGTCGCCCTGGTCGTCGCGCCCGGTGATCTCCAGCACCGCAACGGGCGGGATCGATCCGGGTTCGTGGAACTCGCGCCGGTTGCCCAGCAGCGTGCCGTCGCGCGCCATCTCGGCCAGGATCTTCTTCAGCCCGACCTTGGCCCCGCCCTTGATGCCGAACGCGTGCGCGATCTCGCGCTTGCCCACGCTCTCGCCGGCGGTGGCGATGAACTGCAGGATCTCGTCCTTCGTCGGCAGCCCGCCCGCCGTGCGCGGCGCCTCGCCGGCACTCGCCTGCGCGGCCCGCAAGCGCCGGCCCGGCCCCGCCCCGCGCGCGCCCGCCGACGCCGGCCGTTTCCCGATGTGCTTTCCCGGCTTGCGCGCCATGGTCTCTCCTCGATCTTGCCGCTCAAGCCATAAGCCGTGGACGCCGCCCCGTCACGTGTTCCGTGGCCGCGTCGTACGCCCGATCCTCCGCCCCCTGCATGACACGATCGTCATCCCCACGCGGGGAACCATCATCCATCCGGCGCGTCTGTTTCATATCCCCCGATCCGGCCGCCGTCGCGGTGCAGAATCTCGCGATCCAAGGAGCAAGCAGTCATGCCGTATCTCAAATCGATCCTCGCCGCCTCCGCCGCGCTGATGTTGATCGCCGCCCCGGCATTCGCCGTCGAGAAGACTGGGGGCGGCGAGCGCGCGGCCTTCCTCGGCTTCCGCTTCATCGCCAACGCCACGCCGATGGAACCGGCCGAGCAGGCCCGTCTCGGCCAGATCGAGGAGACC
>JAKAXS010000226.1 GCA_021816505.1 Pseudomonadota bacterium | reverse complement strand
CGATCATTCGCCGCACCGGCGACGCGCAGATCATCATTCGAAAATAGTGAGCGCACCCGTATTCAGCGCCGGGCGGCGTTCTCCGTTACTCGGCCGCTGCCGGTAAGCCGGTGGGTTCACGCGATGTGCCGGGCATCAGCACTCTGTTGGCGTCAATTGCGATCTGCGCCTTCAACCCGGCCGGTTCGCGGTTCACCAGATGAAGCGTTAGTCCATCCTTCTGCAGTGCCGTCTCGACGATGGCCAGGCCGAGACCGCTGCCGACGGCGCTCTTATGACGGCCCCGGAAAAAGCGCTGCGTCGCCATGCTGAGTTCGTCGGCCGGTATTCCCGGACCGTTGTCTTCCAGCGCCAACGCGACGCCGTCGGGCGAACGATCCAGTGTCCAGCGAACCGGTTCTCCGTCACGCGCATACTGAATGGCGTTCTCCGTCAGATTGCGCGCCGCGATGTGGAAGGCGTCCGCATTGGCATGGAGGCGCACCCCGGACAGGCTGCCGTCGATCACGACCGGTTGGGGGCGCTCCGCCGTTCTCAATTCGTCGGCAATGGCATGCAGCCGCACATCCGCATCGAACCACTCCTGTGGAACATCCGCGCCTTCCGCATCGATCTGCGCCAGGGCGAGCAGTTGCTTGGCCATCCGCGTGGTCCGGTCGACGGCCGTCATGGCGTTTGCCAGGGCTGCGTCACGCACCGCTGGATCGGCAGCCGCGCGCGCGATCTGCACCTGCGTGCGCAATCCGGCCAGCGGTGTGCGCAACTCGTGCGCGGCGAACGCCGTCACGCTGCGCTCGTGATCGCGCGCGGTCACCACCCTTTGGAAGAGACCGTTCAACGAATGAACGACAGGCCGGATCTCGCGCGGACTGCCGCTGATCTCCAGCGCGCTGAGGTCGTTCGCCGTGCGGCCCGCCACCGTCGCCGTCAGGCGCCGCAGCGGGGCCAATCCCTGCCTTATGGCAAGCCAGATCAGTCCGCTCAGCATCGCCAGCACGACGAGGCCCGGTCCGATCAGCCCCCACATCAGCTCGCGCACCAGGCTCTCGCGATGCGTAATGCTGTCACCCACCAGAACGCGCAAGCCGCGCGCCGTATCCTCGCGCGCGAACACGCGCCATCGGGTGCCGTTGATCTCGTGATTGGAGAACCCGTTGCTGACGTGCGTCAGCTGGGTGGAAGGTGCCTCGCTCGACTTACCGACGAGCTGACCACCCACCGACCAGATCTGGCACGCCAAGGGAAAGTTCGTTCCGACCGTCTCGATCGGCCGCGATTGCTTCGCGATCCGCACGCCGGAAATGCCGCTTGTTACGCGTACGTCGGCGCTGTCGATCAACGTGCCGACCATGCGCGTCGCCTCTTCGAGGCGTGCATCGAGCGCGTATTCCAGTCGCTCGCGGCTGCCGGCATAGATCCACGCCATGCCGCACAGCCAAACGACCCCCGTCGCCAGGAGCAGTAAACCATACAGCCGTGCGGTCATCGAAATCATGGTCAGGCCGGGCAAAGCGTAGCGATCAGACATTAGAGGCTGACACCGTTCAGCTTAAGTCAAGCTTAAGTCCATGGCGCTGGAAAATCCCGCCCAGATCGCTAGGAGTAGGGCCTGGCAGCAAGGGGAGGGACGCTATGCGCGTCTTGATCGTCGAGGATGACGCCGTCCTGCAGAACGGGTTAACCGTCGGCCTGGGACTGCATGGGGTCACGGCAGAGCCCGTAGCGACGTGCGCCGATGCGCTGGCGGCGCTCGCCACGACCGAGTTCGATGCCGTCGTCCTGGACATCATGCTGCCGGACGGCTCGGGCTTCGACGTCCTTCGGGAGCTTCGTGCCCGCAACGACCACGTGCCTGTCCTCCTTCTCACCGCGCGCGATGCCGTCGCCGATCGCATCCGCGGCCTGGATGACGGTGCCGACGACTATCTCGGCAAGCCCTTCGATCTCGATGAAGTCGCCGCGCGCTTGCGGGCACTACGGCGTCGCGCTGTCGGCCGCGCCACGCCGACGATCCTGTGGCAGGGCCTCGAACTCGATCCGCAACGCCAGACGGTGACCGCGGACGGCAAGGCCATCGGCCTTTCCCGCCGCGAGTTCGCCTTGCTCACGGCGCTGGCCGAGCGTCCGGGCATCATCCAGTCCAAGGCCGAGCTGGAAGCCGTGCTTTACGGCTGGCAGGAGGAAGTCGAGAGCAATGCGGTCGAGGTTCACATCCACCATCTTCGCGCTAAGATCGGCCGCGATCGGATCGAAACCGTTCGCGGCCTTGGTTACCGCGCCAAGGTTTAGGCAGACGCGTCGGGATCCACGCGTTAAGACTATGCTGGTGGCACGTTTGGCGTGGTGGGAACCCGCAGCCGCCTTGCCGAATTGATCTTCAGTCGTCTGGCCAAGTTTAGGAGGACCACGTGAATCCGATCGAAGTAGGCTCCATGGTATTCCTGGCGGAAGGCAAAGAGGGCATCGGCGCGGTGCGCGAGGTGCGCTCCGACGGCTTCGTCCTCTACGTCGAGAACGCTGGCGAGTTCGAGGTGCCCTTGTCGGCGGTTTCGAACGTGCACGACAGCAAGGTTCTCATCAACCCGCAGAGCGTCGGTCCCGCCCTGCTCGACGCGCTTCGCCACGCGCACGACGCGGAAGACCCGAAGCTCGTGGGTTAAACGCACGTCGCGCCGAAAGGGACAGCATGCCACTCAATCGCATACTCGTGATCGTCGTCGCTATCGTCGCGATTCTGGTCGTGATCACCGTCTTCCGCCACATCCAGGGCGACCCCATCGAAAACCAGCGCCTGAATCCCGAGCTGCGCCCGCAGACGGAAAAAGGCGAAAGCCCCTAAGGGGGGCGACCGTCAGCAACTTATCGTTCCCGGAATGCCTTCGCGAACTGATCCTGCAGGGGGCGGATCGCCGCAAACTTGACAAGCGTAGCCATATGTAACAACAATAGTTACATGAAACGCGATAGCCGCTTGTCGTCGGTGCTGCATGCGCTCATCCACATGGCGGAGCGCGATGCTGCCATGACGTCGACGGAACTTGGAACGTGCCTTGGTGCAAACGCTGTTGTTGTCCGGCGCACGATGGGGCTCTTGAGAACGGCGAAAATTGTCACGTCGGATCGCGGACACACAGGTGGGTGGCGGATTGCTTCTGACCTGTCGACCGTCACGCTGCGTCAATTACATGAAGCGCTTGGCGAACCCATTGTCTTCGCCGTCGGCAATCGCAACGAGAGGACCAAATGTCTGGTCGAGCAGTCGGTGAACGCGGCGCTCGACGGTGCGTTTGCGGAAGCCGAGGCGCTGCTGCTGAAGCGCTTCGAAAACATCACCGTCGCCGATCTGGCCGCCGGCGTCGCGAAACGCCAAACAAAACGGCGGGCGCGTCACAAGTCGCGGACACGTTGAAGCTATTGCTACCGGGTGTCGTGAGAGGCAGGCCGGTGGCTGAACTTGATGGGCGCTGACACGATGGTTTCATTTTCCACTCCAGAATACGTCTCCGGCTATGTTGAGCGGACAGCGCGCTTCGTGCCTGGCTTGAGAGATCTTCACCGGATGACCGGCCTGCTCCTCGCAGAGCGTGCGCCCGCCGGCGGACGCGTGCTTGTTCTTGGAGCAGGTGGCGGCATGGAGCTGCGGGCCCTCGCCGAGATGCAACCGGAGTGGCGTTTCGACGGCGTCGATCCGTCGCCAGAGATGCTGGAGCTCGCCCGTGCGAACCTTGGTGCCTTGGCTTCCCGGGTAACCTTCCACCAGGGCTACATCGATAGCGCACCGGACGGTCCATTCGATGCTGCAACGTGTCTGCTGACGCTGCACTTTCTCAAGGATGACGAGCGACGCAAGACGGTCGCCGCGGTGCACAGCAGGCTAAAGCCTGGCGCGCCCTTCGTTATCGCTCATCACAGTTTTCCGAACTCGCGCTCAGACAAGGATAGATGGCTGCAACGCTATGCTGCGTTTTTGACTGCCGCGGGCGTGCCAGCGGCTCAAGCGCAAGGCAGCATCGGGAGTATGAAAGAGCTGCTGCCGGTCATGTCGCCGGAAGAGGACGTTGCCGTTTTACAGGAAAGCGGGTTTCTCGACGTCGAACTCTTCTATGCCGGCTTCACGTTCAAAGGCTGGGTCGGCTACAAGGCATGAGCTGGCTTGCCCGGCGAAAGGCCGGCCTCGAAGCAGCAGGAGAGCACGCGGCACGATCCCGCTGACCAACGTGTTCGAAAGAAAAAGGCCGGGACCACGCGGGCCCCGGCCAGGCTGGAGGGGACGTTGCGATCAATTATGCGGCGTGGTTCTCCGGATGGGTTCTCAGGCGCAGCGGATCGTAGAACGGCATGCGCACCACGGTGGCCTTGAACACCTTGCCGCCGTCGTTGATCTCGACGCTGGTACCCAGAGCCGATTGGGGCAGCGCGATCTGCGCCATGGCCAGCGACTTCATGAGATGGCGCGAGAAGCAAGTGCTGGTCACCACGCCCACTTCCTTGCCTCCCGACAAGACCTTCGCGCCCGGTGAGATGGCATCGGCGGCGTCGACGTCGAGACCGCTGATGACCGAGCGTTCTTTGCCCTTGCTGGCGGCAACTGCTGCCTTCCCGCGAAAATCCGGCTTGCTGAGATCGATGGTCCAGTCCGCGCGGACTTCCCAGGGCGTGGTATCGCCGTGCGGCATGTCGAACGGAAAGAACAGCAAGCCTGATTCAACGCGAACCGTATCCAGGCACGTCCACGAAACGGGAATGACGCCTTTCGGCTTTCCGGCCTCCAGGATGGAATCCCAGAGAAACGGCGCATCCTTGCTGGAGCAGAAGACTTCATAGCCCCGTTCGCCGGAGTAGCCGCCGCGCGCGATGGATACGTCGCGACCGAACAGCGTCGTCTTCGTATGCTTGAAGTATCCCAGCTTGCCGAGATCGGCGGGTGTGTGCGGCGTCAATACGTCCAGGGCCACCGGTCCCTGCAGTGACAGGATGTGAACATCGTCGTCGCGGTCGCATTTGACGTTGAACTTGCCGCTCACCTCTTCTACGGCCACGTCCAAGTCACCACCGCCGTGCGAAATGCGATACTGATTGGGCCCGTCGACATAGACGAGCACGTCGTCGATCAAAGCGCCCTTCTCGTTCACGATGTTCGAGATATGCGAGTCGCCAGTCGTTGCCTTGGAGATGTCGGTTGTCAAAAGATGGTTGAGGAACTCCGTTGCCTGCGGACCAGACACGTTTCTCATCCTGAGTGCCGAGACCTCAATCAGGCCGGCCCGGTAGCGCGTGGCCGCCACCTCATCATAGGGATCCGTCTTGTAGGTCTGCGGGATCGGCATGTTGTTCCACGAATTGGAAAGGTCCGAGCCAAGTGCTCGATGCCGATCGTTGAGAACTGACTGCCGTGGTGGTGGTGTTGCCATGAT
>JAKAXS010000225.1 GCA_021816505.1 Pseudomonadota bacterium | reverse complement strand
CGATCTGGATCGTGGCGGGAACGGCCCCGGCGCATTGCAAGGCGCAGTGGGTGCCATGATGGCAAAGGCGAACAGTACGGAGGGACTGCGCCAGGTGTTCTCGATGTTCGAGAACTCGACGCCGCAGGTCTATCTCGACATCGACCGCGTCAAGGCGCAGATGCTCGGCATCAACGTCGCCGACGTCTTCACTGCGCTTCAGACGTATCTCGGCTCGGCCTACGTCAACGACTTCAACCTGCTCGGCCGCACCTATCGCGTCACCGCGCAGGCGGACGCCGGCTTCCGTCTGGACAACAAGGACGTCCTGAAGATCCGCGTGCGCAACGCGGCTGGCGACACGGTGCCGCTCGGTACGTTCACGACGGTCAGCGACATCTCCGGCCCGTCGCGCGTGCCGCGCTACAATCTCTACCCGGCCGCCGAACTCGACGGCCAGGCTGCACCCGGTTTCTCGCAGGGCCAGGCGATCGACATGATGCAGAAGCTGGCGGCGGAAACGCTGCCGCAGGGCTTCAGCTATGAATGGACTGAGCTTGCCTACCAGCAGCAGCGAGCAGGCAATGCGGCGCTCTTCGCCTTCGCGCTCGGCGTCGTGTTCGTGTTCCTGGTTCTCGCGGCACAGTTCGAAAGCCTGACGTTGCCGCTGGCGATCGTCTTGATCGTGCCGATGTCGCTCATCGCGTCGATCACCGGCGTCATCATGCGCGGCATGGACAACAACATCCTGACTCAGGTGGGCTTCATCGTGCTCATCGGCTTGGCGGCGAAGAACGCGATCCTGATCGTGGAATTTGCCGAACAGCTGGAGAAAGCCGGCCGCAACCGCTGGGATGCGGCAACGGAAGCTGCGCGCCTCAGGATGCGGCCCATCCTCATGACGTCGCTGGCGTTCATCCTCGGCGTGGTGCCGCTCGTGTGGGCAGTCGGTGCCGGCGCCGAGCTGCGGCAGGCCCTGGGCACCGCGGTGTTCGCAGGCATGATTGGCGTCACGGTGTTCGGCCTGATCTTTACGCCGGTGTTCTACGTCCTCTGCCGCTGGCTTGGTGATCTCTTCACCCGCAAGAAGAAGCCCACCCCGGTCGAGCCGCCCGCCCTGCCCGCCCCCGCAGAGTGAGGCTCGAACCAAAAAGCCCGGCATCGCGAGATGCCGGGCTTTTCATTTGTAGTGGTTGCGCTTGTTTCGACCGGTCGAAAGATCAGCTCGACGAGCTCGCGTACTTGTAGTCCGGCATCGCCTTCAGGCTTTCCTTCGTACCTTCGACAACCATCTTGGTCAGATTGTTGTCGCCTTTCTCGGCCTTCAGGGCGGCATACGGCAATGCCACCTTTTTCTCGCCGATGCCGAGGAAGCCTCCGACGCTGATGACGACGGCGGATACAGACCCGCTAGACGAGATGATCAAGTCTTCCACCGTGCCGATGTTCTCGTTCTGCGCGTTGTAGACGCTGGCGCCGACGAGTTTGCTTGCCGCCGTGTCGCCCGGCGACTCGGTCAGCGTTGCCTCCTTCGATACATCGATGCTGCTGTCGGCTGGTTTTGCCGGTTCCGGCGCAACGACTGGCGCGGGACTCAAACTCGGCGCCTTTTCGACCGCCGCGGTGGACGGCGTCGGCGGCGGATTGGCCTTGTTCTCAGCACCCGGCGCCGGTGTCACCGGCGGGGATTCCGCCGCTCCCGGCATCTTGCCAGTCTCGGTGGTCGGTGGCGTAACGGTTTGCGCCAGCGCGATTGCGCTGCACATCGTTGCGGCCGGCATCCCGACGGCAAGCGCCATGGCCGCGAACTTGAAACGTTTCATGATCGTGGTCCTCGTCTCTGCCAACTATCTGGTCCCGAACGGACCGTCAGACAGAACGACGCAGCCCCCCAACAGTTCCGCACTGCAGCAAAGAGGAGAAAGCAATCGTGTTCTCTTACCGAGCTGGCGAGGCTGCAAGCGCCGGAATGATCGTTACTGTATCGGGAGCTTCGTCTCGATGATCGGCGTCACCACGCCGTTCACGTGGTACTTGTGGCAGAGCGAGCAGTCCTGCCGCGCCATGGTGCTGTTGTGACACCCTTTACACAGATCCTTGTCCACGGCACCGAAGTTGGACGCGAAGGTCTTCGGGTGACCCTGCTCGTAGCTCTTTAGATACGGGCGATCCTTCTCGAGTTTGTGGCAGGTCAGGCAGCCGCGATTTTCCATGATGCCGAAGTGCGGCTCATGAATGAAGCTCGTGAAACGGCCGCGCTTGCTCTCAATCGACGTCGGCGAGAAGTTGACGAGCCGCCCCTTGCCGGGGAGGTCATCAATGCTATGGCACTTCGTGCATGTCCCCTGTGCGTCCTTGCCGGTGAGCGAATTGAAGACAGCTGCCGCCGGACCAACCGTATCCCGCGGCGCCTGGGGTCCGGTGAGGAACAACCATGAATAGATGAACTTGTCCTTGTGTCCGGTGGGACGGTAGAAGATCGCAAAATCCTGCCGGTACCAGCCGCCGTACTCCGCCCAGCTTTCCGGGTCTACGTCGCTGCCGATGCTGACAACAGGAGCGGCTTTCACCGCACTCGGTTCGGGATTGGAAGCAGCCGGCGCGCTGGATGAAGCGGCACTCTCCTTGGCTTCCGATTCGCTCGACGCAGGCGTATCGGGCTTGGCGGCACCCTCTGCCTTTTCGCCGTCGCCGCCCGTTTTCAACGCGCGAAGTTCGTCCTCAGTCGGGTTGAGCAGGTCGTCGGATTGGTCCGCATCGTTGGCTGGCGGTAGCGCCGGTGTGGAGCCGCCGGCGGCATCCGGCTTGGCTTTCGCCTCGCTTCCGGTGCCAGTCGCATTGCCATCGGAGGTCGTTGCGGCGGGCTTGCCCTTCGCATCGCCGCCGGCTTCCTTGTCGCCGTCGGCTTTGCTGCCCTTGTCTTCGCTGTCAGGATCGGCCGACTGCCTGATGGAGCGGGGCGTGCCGCTGGGCAGCTCTACGCGACCGTCCTTCGCGGCGTCGTGCGAGGCGCCTTCGCCGTCAGGCTTGTCACTTGGTGCTTCTGCCTGGGCCGTTCTGATCTCGCCCCTCCTCGTCGGCAAATCGCGAGCGGCATCCGGGCCGAACAGTTCCTCGGGCGATGCCGTTGCCGCCAGCTTCGACTCCGATCCGACCGTGCCCCAGCCAGACTGCTTCGGTTTGCCTGCGGCCTCACGACCGGCCATCTCCTGACCGAGGTTGGGAAGCCATTCCTGTTGCGCACTGATGACGACATCGCGCGGAATGCTGGCGGTCAGGTCGGCGACGAGACCCGGGCTCAGCTTTGCACCGCCGCCGATGTTGAGGTCGCCGAGAGCATCCGAGGCCTTGCCTTTGATCAGCGCGTAGAACAGCCCCTTCACTTCCCAGGCGAGCTGCGTCACCGCCTTGATCTGCTCGTCGCTGGCCTTGCTGAGATCCTGAAGGTTCACGCCATCGATGATCTTGAGCATCGCGCGTTTGCCGTCGTCACGGCCGATCATCACTTTCATGAACGGCGTCAACGCCGCCTCGGACGCGTCCGGCCACTCGCCGATCTCAGCTTTTTTCGTCTTGAGGGTGTCCACATCGAGACCCGGCACGCTGAGGAACGCGATGCCCTTCGGGCCCGTCGCGCGCTCCTTGCCGGTGATCTGGTCGCGATGGCAACCGGAACAGGTTTTTTCGAACGGCAGCACCGCCATGACCCGCTTGTCGTCGCGGCTGTCGTGACAGGTCGAGCAGGTCGCGGGAATGCGCTTGTTCGGTTCCTTCTTCGCCACCTCCGGATAGTGTTTCCCGAAATGGCCGGCATGGTCGAACACGATGCGCGTGCGCTGCTTGAACGGATAGGCGTCGAACTTCGGGTGCTGGCCGTCGAAGCTGTCGAACTTCACCACATGGCACGAGCGGCATTGTTCGTTCGAGATTTTGGCGAGGCCGAATTTGACGCCCTGATGCTCCTGGTGGCAGCTCGCGCAATTGAGGCCGCTCGCAACCATGTCGTGCGTCGGAAACGCGGAATTCTGAGCACGCGCCGACGACGGAGCAGTCTGGTTCACCGCGATTTTCATCAAGCGCGTCGTACTTTGCTTGAGAACGTCGGCCGACGCGCCGTGCGCATTGAAGGCCGTATCCGCCATCTTGTGGCACGTGAGGCAGGCCTTGCTGTCGGCGTGCGGCTCGCTGCGGGCGAGGCCACGGAGCCAGCTCACCTTGCTGTCGCCGCTGCTGCTATGACAGGTGCTGCATTTTTCGATGCCGCCGTGAACGCTCGCCAACGGCCCCGGCATCAGAACCTGCATGCCGGACGACGCGAAGAACAGTGCGACCGCGCCGAGAAGCGTCGCCAACCCGAACAGCAGCGCAACGCGATCACGCCCTGCGCCGGCGGGCGCCGAGCCCGTTGACTTATGCGATCGTATCGATCGCTTCCAATCCGGCCAACGCATCACCAGGCCCCGGACGAATACGCATAAGCGACGAGGACGTGCAGCACCGTCAGAACGATCAACGCATAGGTGACGGGCACATGCACCAGCAGCCAGCCCCTGGTGAGCGAAAAGTGGACATGGGCGAAATCCAGCCGGTCCTTCTCGATCACCAGGTTCGTGATGACGGCCAGCTTATCCTGCCCCTGCTGATCGACATAGCGGGACAGGCCGTCGATTTCGTCCGTCAGGCGCCTAAGCGGATGCTGCGCGCCCAGGAGATGCGCAGTGAAATTGCGGTGATCCTGAAAGAAGGCGCGCAAACGCGTGGCATACAGCTCCTTGATCCACCCGTCATGAGGCAACCCCGGCAGCGCGATCGCTGCGGTGGCAGCATCGGCGTCGGCAACAGTGGCCTGAACTCTTTGCGCCAGCTCGGCCCGCAGCACAGGAATGCGATCCGGACTGATGCCGTCGTCGATCCGATATCTCGCCCGTCGTGACCAAGCGAGATAGGTGCCGAACAAGCCGCTCAATGTCACCAAGACGAAGCAGATCCACATCGCCCATTCGAACGCGGTGTCCGGCAGCGAGAAATCCGAATGGGAGAGAAAGAGTACGATCAGAACGTAGCCGACGACGATATGAAATTTTCGCCAGCGTTTGGCCGATGCCGGCGAAAGCCGCGCCGTCTTGACCGCGACGTGAAACGAGATCTGCAGGGCCATGCCGCCGGCCAACACCCAGCCGTCGAGATACCGCGGGTCGCGCAGCCCGCTGGCATATAGGCCGACAAGCCAAAGCAATCCGGCTGAAACGGCCACGATTGCGAGCACCCAGGCCGTCTGACCGAGGAACGGTCCTGCCGTCCGCCAAGCACGTTTGTCCGTGGGGGTGTCAAATCTCACGAGGATCCTTCGAAATCACTTATCGCCGTGGTTCTTCCGTCATCGAACCCGCTGAATTGTTTGCCGCACGCGGCAGCCGCGATCAGTTATCCGGCTTTCTCGCCGTGCCCTTGTATTTGTCTGGT
>JAKAXS010000224.1 GCA_021816505.1 Pseudomonadota bacterium | reverse complement strand
CCGATCTTGACGGCAGTCCGTTCGATCGCCGCGAGGTGCCCAGCACAAATCGAGGAGTGATCGTCATGTGTGATTATTCGCTCGAGAACCTATCAGTTCCGACCCGCCGGCCGGCCTTGCAGAGCCACACCATACGTCGGTGGGGAATGATCATGCGCAAATCCGGAGGAAACGCGATGTACAAAATCTTCGTATCCGTAGCGCTGCTGGCCGTCTTGGCCGTGCCCGTCAACGCCCAAGATAAGGCGAAGAACTGGTGTACCGACGCGCATATGAAGCAGATGGACGCTCAGCTCGCGAAGATGACCGATACGCAGAAGCGTCAAGCCGCGGCGGACCATTTGGCTCAATCGAAAGCTGCCATGCAAGCCAAGGACGATGCGGGCTGCGTGCAGCACATGGAAGCGGCGCACAAAGCCATGGGCATGTAGCCGGGCATTTAGTGGCCGTCGCATGTAGGACAAAGCCTACCGCACGTGACGCCCTAGGCTGCGCTGGTTGACTTGCGCTCGTGCAGTACGGCGTCGTCATCGGCGGCGGTGGCGGCGGCGTCATCGGGTATTGCGGATCGCGGAGGCGCGTCCTGCGCGCCCGGCGTTTCCTCGATCCGGCCGAGGAATTCCAGCACCAGCGCGCGCATGGCTTCGCCGATGCGGCCGGGATACTTGGCGAGGTAGGAGCGCTTGTCCGCCTGGAAACGTGCGGCATCCTGCAAAGCGTGAATGCGCGGGATGGCCTGCGCAAAACAGCGGTTCTCGCCATTGTCGCGCAGCCACGTGTGGTACTCGTCCTCGGTGGGCGAGGCCATGTCCTTCATGTTGACGATGACGCCAAGGTTTGTGGCGAAGCCCATTTCCGGATTGAGCTGCTTGAAGCGGCGGAACACCTCAAGACCGCATACAGAGACGTAGTCGGCCTTGGTCGGCGCGATATGATAGTCGGCCTCGCGCAGCCAGCTTTCCGTCAGCACCGACAAGCCCGGCGGGCAGTCGATCAGGATGATGTCGAAGATGTCGCGCACCTCGTCCAGCAACTCGCGGATGACGACGCGCAAGCGGCCGTGCCGGCTCTCGCGCGAGACTTCGCGTTCGAACAGCGTCAGCTGCATATCGCTGGGAATGAGGAAGATGGAATTGACGTCGTCCACGTCGGACACGTCGCGCACGACGAAGCGGCGCAGGTCTGACGTGGTGTTCTGCAGCACCTTGGCGACCAGGAAGTCGACCAGCGTGAGACCGTCATTCTGCAGCTGATAGAGGTTCGACACCGTCATCAGCATGCTCGACACGCTGGACTGGGCGTCGCTGTCGATCACAAGCACGTTCTTGCCATGCTCGGCGGCGAGGGTTTCGGCCAGCGCAAGCACCAGCGTCGACTTTCCGACGCCCCCCTTGGTGTTCATGATAGCGAACGTGTTCTTGATCGGCATCAATTACCCCTGCAGACCGGCCAGGAGGCCGCTGCTTCTAACCCTCGGAAACGGTGTGCGACGCGAATGTGGCAGCTTGGCGAAACGATATGGCATTCGCGGGGCAATAACGGCTGAGATTTAACGCCGCGTGCGGACGGGCAGCATCAGGGCCATGCCGATCACGAGGAAAATGGTGATCGAGGCCATTCCCAGCCGCTGGTCGCCGGACATGTCGATCACCCAGGCCACCAACAGGGGCGCGAGGAACGCGGTCGCCTTGCCGGAGAAGGCGAAGAGGCCGAAGAACTGCGTAACCTTGTCGGCGGGGGCGAGACGGGCGAGCAGCGTGCGGCTGGCGGCCTGGATGGGCGCCGCGACGAGACCGACGAGAACCGCGAAGCCCATGTAGACCCACTCGCCAATGGACGAGAAGTGTCCGGCCCCATCGACCTTCTGCGGCACTTCGATGGTGTAGAGGACGTGCGTGCGGTCGACCGAGAGGATGCCGGCGATGGCGATCATCAGCAACACCAGCCCGCCGACGATGACGGTCTTGGAGCCCAGTTTGTCGTCCAGCCAGCCACCGACCAGCGCGCCCAGAACGCCAATGGTGATGATCGCGATGCCGAAAATGCCGAGTTCGGTTTGCGACCAGTTGAACAGGCTGGTGCCGTAGATACCGCCGAACGTGAAGACGGCCGCGAGCGCGTCGGCGTAGAGCATGCGCGCGAGCAGGAACAGCAACATCGACGGGTGCTGGGGCAGCGACTTGATCGTTTTGCCGAGCTCAGCGAGCGCGCTGCCGTGCTTTTTGCCGTCGACCGGCTGGCGATCGGGCACGAACAGGAAGAAGGGAATGATGAAGACGATAAACCAGATGGCTGCGAAGGCGCCGATCAGGCGTTCGCCCTCGCGGGCGGTGGCATCGAGCGGGATGGGTGGCGTGAATCCGGCGATGGTCTTGCCCGTGCCGGGCTCGGCGATCAGCCACACCAGCATCACGGCGAGGCTGACGAGCCCGCCGGCGTAGCCCACGGCGTACCCCAGGCCTGACAGGCGGCCCAGTTCCTCGCTGGGTGCGAGGCCGGGCATGATCGCGTTGGTGAACACGGTCGCGAACTCGATCGCCACCATGGCGACGACGAATGCGGCGAGCACCAGCAGAATCGTATTGAAGGGCGCACCCGGGGTGGCGAGCCACAAGGCCGAGACGGCGCCGACGAAAATGAGCGAAAACAGTGCGATCCATGGCTTGCGGCGGCGGCCGCCATCGGCCATCGCGCCGAGCAGTGGCGAGCCGATCGCGATCAAGAGCCCGGCGGCGGCAGCGGCGTAGCCCCACAGCTTCTGGCCTTCGGCGCCGGAGGGCGCGACGACGTTGGCGAAGTACGGCGCAAACAGGAACGTGAGAACCAGCGTGTAGAACGGCTGAGCCGACCAATCGAACATCACCCACGACAGGCGGGCGCGCCGGGGCGCACGTTCAGACGATGCGGCGGCGGCGGATGGTGTGGCGAATGTGGTATCGGTCACGGCACGTTCCTGGCTGGTTCAGGCGGCCGTTCTAGCACGGGCCTTGCGGCGGACGTGTGATGTTGCTGCATCGCCGGGCAGCCGAGGCGGCATAGGGCTTGCCTCTGAGGCGGCCCGGGAGCCGGGGCGGGTCGGGAGTTTGAGCCCGCGGGGCCCTTGGGCGCTGGACGGGACGGATCGTGTGTCGCTAAGTGTTGGCTTCCGCGAACAAGGGCACGCGAATGGCCACTGAAAAGAAGACGTCGCCAACCAAGGCAGAGAAGACGCCGCCGAAGCCCGCGCCGTCGGGGTTCTGGCTGTTCAAGTCGGAACCGGACGTGTTTTCCTACGAGATGCTGGTGTCGCGCGGTGCCAAAGGCGAGCCATGGGATGGCGTGCGCAACTTCCAGGCGCGCAACAACATGGTGGCGATGAAGGTGGGTGACCTGGGCTTCTTCTATCACTCGAATGAGGGCAAGGATGTCGTCGGCATCGTCGAAGTGATCGCGCTGGCGCATCAGGATGCGAAGGACAACACGGGAAAGTGGAAGTGCGTGGACGTGAAGGCCGTGTGCGCATTGCCGAAGCCCTATTCGCTCGACGCCGCGAAAGCCAATCCGAAGCTGGCGAAGATGGTGCTCGTGAACAACTCGCGGCTTTCCGTACAACCTGTCGCCGCCGACGAGTGGGCCGAGATCTGCCGCCAGGGCGGCATCGATCCCAAGAAGATCCGTAGCTGATCGTGACCGTTGCCCTCACCCTGCTGGCCGTCCTAGCGGTGGCCACGGCCATCTGGCTCGCCGGAACGGTACTGGTCGCGATGCTGATGCGCGTCGCCGTCAAGACGATCGCATTCGGGGTCGGGCCGACGCTCGCGACGCTTCCGCTGAGTGGCGGCCGGTCGTTCGAATTGAGGGCGGTGCCGGTCGTGAGCAACGTGACGTTCGTTACGCGCGCGGAAGCGCAACCCGATCAACGGCTTTTCGCCGATCTGGGGCGGTTCAAGAAATTCGTACTGGCACTATCCGGTTGCGCGGCCTGCCTTCTGGTTGCGGCACTCTTTCTCGGTCCGGAGGCCGCGGTGCGGGCGGCCGCGGCGAGTTGGACGGACGTCTTTCGCGCCGTGACCCACGCGCGCGATGTCGACGCGCAATGGGGGCCGATCGTCGAGGCTGCCCGCACGCTCGGTATCGTCGAGCTGTTGGGGCTTGCCGCGGCCAAGGTCGGCGGCTTCAACCTTCTACCGTTGGCTGGCCTCAGTGGATGGAGCGCACTGACCACGCTGCTGGCGGCGCGTGACGGGAGCAGCGCTCCTATCGTGGAAACGTTCGGCAAGTTTACCTTGATCGTTCTGTTCGGCCTGCTGATCCTGTGGGCGGTCAGCGGCGTGGAGTATGTGGCTCGGGTGTCGGGGATGGTTGCGTGAGTTTTGACAGCCCCGCGGCGATGGCGAACTTCATCCGCGCGAATACCAAACTCATCGCTCCGCCGCTGGTGCCGGAGATCAAACTGTATCTGGCCGAGGAAAGCCTGCCGATCTGGCGCAGGACCGAGGAGGAACTGGGCGAGATCAACGTGCCACCGCCGTTCTGGGCGTTCGCCTGGGCCGGAGGGCAGGCGCTGGCGCGCTACCTCCTCGATAATGCGGAGCTGATGCGCGACAAGACGGTGCTGGACCTCGGATCGGGATCCGGCTTGACGGCAATCGCGGCGATGCGGGCCGGCGCACTGAGCGCGCTGGCATCTGACATCGACACGCTATCGCTCGCGGCGATCGCGCTCAACGCGTCAGCCAACGGGGTTGCGGTTTCGACCTCGAGCGAGGATCAGCTGAAGGGGCCGCCGCGAGACGCGGACGTCATCCTTGTCGGGGACCTGTTTTACGAGCGCGCGCTGGCAGACGCGGTGCTGGCCTATATCGAGGCTGCGGCCACGGGCGGGGCGCTGGTGCTGATCGGAGATCCGCAGCGGAGTTATTTTCCCAAGGGGCGGTTCGAGATGGCGGCCGACTACCGCGTGCCGGTCACGCGCGAGCTGGAAGATGCCGAGATCAAGCACACGGCTGTCTGGCGGCTCAGTGCTGCGCAAGCGTGATGGCCGTGCGAGCGGGATTGAACGCTGCTAAGCTTGAGGCTCGCCTGCGACCAGCCTGAAGGAGCCCGAGGATGGCGTTTGCCGGAACCAACTATCTCGCGGTCGTCATTGCCGCGGTCGTCAGTTTTGGCTTCGGGGCTGCCTACTATGGCGTTCTCTGCAAAACCTGGTCAGCGGCACTCGGACGGACGGAAGACGCGTCGAAATCCGGCGGCGGCATCGCGCCGTTCGTCATCGCCTTCGTCGCGCTCCTCGTCATGGCGACGGTGCTGGCGGGTGTGCTGGGACACCTGGGGCCGGGGCAGGTCACGCTGCGCAACGGCATCATTTCCGCGCTTTTCATCTGGGTGGGCTTCGTCGCCACGACGTTGGCAGTCAACCATGCATTTCAAGGCGCTAGGCGGACGTTGACCCTCATCGACGGCG
>JAKAXS010000223.1 GCA_021816505.1 Pseudomonadota bacterium | reverse complement strand
CCTAGCAAGCTAGGTCTTAGAGCCCGATGACCGGGGTACACGGTATTATTTAGGTGAGTCAGCCGGTTTGAGCAAGTTGATGCAATCAACTGTCAGGCCTCCGCTGTGAAAGCCTCTGGCATCCTTGAAACCGTGCTGTACGCAGCCGATCTCGATGCCGCGGAGACGTTCTATCGTGACGTCCTCGGTTTGCAGGTCACGGCCAAGGCGGAGAGGCGGCAGGTGTTTCTACGGTGCGGCGATCAGATGCTGCTGATCTTCAATCCGGACGCGACCGAGGTTCCTCTTCCCGCCGACGCCAAAATCCCCGTGCCACCCCACGGAGCGCGCGGTCCGGGACACGTGTGTTTTCGCGCGAGTGCCGTGGAGATCGGGCGCTGGCGGTCGCATTTGGAGGCGCACGGCGTTAGCATTGAGGCCGATTTCGAGTGGCCGGGCGGCGGGCGTTCGATTTACTTCCGCGATCCGGCGGGCAACTGCCTGGAATTCGCAGAGCCGAGAATTTGGAACCTCACATGACACGTCGACTGACGCGCGGCACCAAGCTGGTCGTTGCGAGCCACAACCCGGGCAAGGTTTGGGAAATCAACCAGTTGATCGCGCCGTTTGGATTGGCTGCGGTATCGGCCGGCGAACTCGGCCTTGCGGAGCCGGAAGAGACGGAGACGACATTCGCGGGCAATGCACTGCTGAAGGCACGGGCGGCCGCGGACGGTTCCGGCCTGCCCGCGCTGGCGGATGATTCCGGTCTGCAGGTCGATGTTCTAGGCGGTGAGCCCGGCATCTACTCGGCGCGCTGTGCCGGCCCCACGAAAGACTTCGGCATCGCCATGAGCAAGCTGGCGGATGCCGTGCAGGCTAAAGGCGGCTGGGCCGCGCCTGGTCCGAAGGCCAACTTCATCTCCGTGCTCTGCGTCGCGTGGCCCGACGGCGAGCATCGCCTGTTCGAGGGTCGCGTCGACGGGCATCTGGTCTGGCCCGCGCGTGGCGGCAACGGTTTCGGATACGATCCGATGTTCGTCGCCGATGGTGCCGAGCAGACGTTTGGCGAGATGGAGCCGAAGGACAAGTACGCCATCTCGCATCGGACGCGCGCCTTCGCGGCCTTCAAGCGCGACTGCCTGGAGGCGGGCGGCGCAGGCCACGCGAGCGGGCCCAATGCCGAGCGCGACGAGGCCGGGCTTGCGGCTGCCGCGGCCAATATTTCCACGCGTGAAGAACTGGTGGCGTTTATCGCCAACCTGCGGACGGACCTGGTGCGCACGTCGAGCCGAGGGCATCCCTCGTCGGTCGATGGCTATCTCGACGCGCTGCAGTCGTGGCTGGCGGACGGCGCGGCGATCGATGTGCAGGAACCGAAGTGGCGCACGATCGCCAAGGCGTTGCTGGCGGCGCGGTCGCATGTCTAGCCACGGCGACATACGCAATCCGGACGACGTGGGCTTTGGTGTCTACGTGCACTGGCCGTTCTGCGCGCAAAAGTGCCCGTACTGCGACTTCAACAGTCACGTGCGCCACAAGGGGTGGGACGAGCCGAGCTTCCTGGCGGCTTACCGGCAAGAGCTGACCCACACCGCGCAGCGCATCGGGCCGCGTGAGGTGTCGAGCATCTTCATCGGCGGGGGCACGCCTTCGCTCATGAAGCCGGAGACGGTGGCTGGAATTCTTGATGCGATCTCGGGTCTGTGGCCCGTCGCGCGGGATGCCGAGATCACCATCGAGGCCAATCCCAACAGCGTCGAGGCGGAACGCTTTCGCGGCTACCGCGCGGCGGGCGTCAATCGTGTCTCGCTGGGCGTACAGTCGTTGCGGGACGAGCAGCTCAAAGCGCTCGGGCGGCTGCATTCGGTGGCGGAGGCGAAGACGGCGATCGGCATCGCTGCCAGCGTGTTCGATCGCTTCTCGTTCGACCTGATCTACGCCCGGCCCGGGCAGACGACGCAGCAATGGCGGGAAGAGCTTGGCGAAGCGCTGGCGCTGGGCAGCCGGCACCTGTCGCTCTACCAGCTCACCATCGAGCCGGAGACGGCGTTCGAGAAGCTGCATGCGGCCGGCAAGCTGGCGATGCCGGATACGGATCTCGCGGCGCAGCTCTACGACATCACGCAAGACATGACCGACGCGGCCGGGTTGAAGCAGTACGAGATTTCCAATCACGCCGCGCCCGGCGAAGAAAGCCGGCACAATCTCATCTACTGGCGTTACGGCGAGTACGCGGGCATCGGCCCTGGTGCGCACGGGCGCGTGGTGGTCGACGGGGTGCGTCGCGCGACGTCGACGGAGCGCAACCCGGAGGCATGGGTCGCCCGCGTCGCGGAGCGTGGACATGGCTTCATTGCCGACGAGCCGTTGGATCGCGGCGAGCAGGCCGACGAGATGCTGCTGATGGGCTTGCGCGTCGCGGAAGGTCTCGATCTTCAGCGCCTGGCGCAGATCGGCGGCGCCGTGATCGCGCCCACGGCACTGGCCGAACTGATGGACGAAGGCCTTGTCGAAGACGTGGGCGCCTTGAGCAAAGGCTTTGGCGACGGTCTCGACGAGATCCGCAGCTGCGTTGGCCCGGGCCTTGGGTCACGAGGCAGAACGCGCGGGCAGGGTGCCATCCGGGCCACGCGGGCAGGCCGCCTGGTGCTCAACGATGTGGTGTTGAGGTTGTCGCGCGCTTTCGTTTCTGCGCCAGAAACGATGCCGCAACATGCGCAATGGACAACGTCCGGCCCCGGCTCTATTGAGCGCGCATGATGCGCAGAATGTATGATTGGATGATGAGGATGGCGGGGTCCGACAAGGCTCCGCATGCCTTGTTCTGGGTCTCGTTCATCGAGAGCTCGTTCTTCCCGATCCCGCCCGACGTGATGCTGGTGCCCATGGTGCTGGCAAAGCGCATCAAGGCCTGGTGGTTTGCATCGATCGCCACGATCGGTTCGGTGCTCGGCGGTGCCGCCGGCTATGCCATCGGCTATTTCTTCTTCGAAGCGCTCGGCGAGCCGATCCTGCGCTTCTACGGCAAGGCCGACAGTTTCGATCAGTTCGCCCAGTGGTTCAACGAATGGGGCGTCTGGATTCTGATCATCAAGGGCATGACGCCGTTTCCCTACAAGGTGCTGACGATCACCGCCGGCGTGACGAAGATGCCGTTCCTGGAGTTCATGGTCGCCAGCGTCGTGGCGCGGGCCATGCGCTTCTTCCTGGTGGCGGCACTGCTCTATTGGTTCGGCGAACCGATCCGTGAGTTCATCGAAAAGCGGTTGTCGCTGGTCACGACGGTCTTCGTTGTCGTTCTCGTCAGCGGGTTCGTCGCGGTGAAGTACGTTTTCTAGCAAGTGGAGCGTCGCGCGATGGCATTGCATGCACTCGAAGCCGGCCGGGTCACATCGGCCTACAGGATCGGGTCCGTCGTGCTTCTGGTCGCGATCGCGGCGATCGTGACGGCGCTCGGGTTCGAGCACATTGGCGGCTATCAGCCCTGCCCGCTTTGCCTGCAGCAGCGCTGGGCCTACTACGGTGCCATTCCGGCGCTGTTTGCCGCGCTGGTGCTCGTCAGTTCGCATCGCCCGAAGGCGGCAGCCGCCCTGTTCTTTCTCGTTGCCCTGGCGTTTCTGGCCAACACGGGCCTTGGCATCTACCACTCGGGCGTCGAGTGGAAGTGGTGGCCGGGGCCGGCCGGGTGTTCGACGGCGGAGCCGCTTCCCGGCTCGGTGACGGATCTCATGGCCGGGCTTGGCCAGAGCGGCTTCATCGCGCGCTGCGACGACTCCGCCTGGCGCCTGTTCGGGCTATCGTTCGCCGGCTGGAACGCGCTGATCTCTCTGGTGCTTTTCGCCGGCGCGCTGAAGGCCGCCTCAGCCTCTGCAAGCCGCCCATAGCGCTGCAGATTGCGCCGTAAGTTTATCCACAACTCAGTCCTTTAGGCGCGGAACGCCCGTCATTGGCGGGCGTTCAGTATGCGCGAGGCATGGAATCCACGGAGCAATCGAAAAACTCCGAATTCGGTCACAATGCGTCCCTTGCGTTGCCTCAAAGTAACGGTTTATTAGCAATTGTTCGCGGAACGCAAGAGGAACACGCGAGCGGATCGGCCGAGTTTGTAAGCGTCTGAGTGAGTTGAGTTTTGTGCCTGCGTCGCGGTTCGCCACCGCACTTGTTCCTCAAAAGTTCGCGTCGCCGTCAGTCTTCGTCCAATCCCGTTTTGTTTGCGTAAGTAGCTGTAGCGTCTGTTGCGTAATGCGTCACAGAGCATGCCCCCGCGTGCTCCAATGTCTTCAGCGAGCTGCTGGCGCTTGTCCTGCGTCCAAGCCAGCGGCTCGCCAGACCTGGAATGTCGGCCAGTACCTGCGTCAGTTCAGTTGCGTTCGTAGCGTCAGTTGAGTGGAGTTTAGCAATGAGCACATGGCAGTCGCTGCACGACGTCGTTGGCTCCGTATTGAGTACGGTAACAGTAACCGATCAGGCGTCTCGCGATCCGGACACCCCCTCCGGACCGCAATAGATCGATGGAATTCTTGAGGGAGTCCCCTCCCTCGAAACGGATGGCAAGCATGTTTAGTGTCGCGACGGCAAACCTTCGAACATCACATTGCCCGGTGCTGCGTAGTGATGTGTGGATGCTGGACGTGCTTGCCGCCTACCCTTCGAACGGCGCCTGTGAAGCCTTAGGAGAGGCGAACACATGACCCCCGAACACATCAATCCCCTGCAGTGGCACCAGGCGCTGGGCGTTGCACGCCAGTCGTGTGCCCGGTTCTTCCGCGACGGCGGCGTACCGGCGGATGCGATGCATGCCTTCGGCTTGAAGCCGCTCGCCAGCCATGACGATTGGAGCCACGCCGTCGAGGCGATCGCCGAGCGACTGTGCGCCACGCCGCTGCGCCGCGCGGCCTGATACCCGCCATATGGCGATGGGGCATGCGCTATTGACGCGCTGCTCCATCGCTCTTCATCGTGGCGGTTCGCTGCCGACCTGCACGACGACGCTTCCCTTTTTGCGTCCACCGTCGACGTGGCGGTGCGCTTCGACGATTTCTCCGAACGCATAGTGTTTGTCGATGACGGGACGATAGACACCGCGTTCCGCCAACTCCGCCAGCAGCCGTATGTCGTCAGCCGTTCCGAACGACGGACCCGCAAAGACCTTCTGTTTGCTCGTCATGGCGACGGCGGGCGCTGCCAGCATCGTCGGAAGATCCGCCGCCACCAGAAGCAGGCGCCCTTCGGGTTTGAGCACGGTGCGAAGCCGCTGCAGCGGGGTGATTCCGACCGTGTCGATAATGACGTCCCAACGCCGATCGCCGCTGGTGATGTCGTGCCTCGTGTAGTCGATGACGGCGTCGGCACCAATACGGCGCACCAGATCGACGTTGACCGAGCTTGTGAGCCCCGTGACATGACCGCCGAAGTGCCGCGCCAATTGGACCGCTGCGGATCCGACGCATCCGGAGGCGCCGA
>JAKAXS010000222.1 GCA_021816505.1 Pseudomonadota bacterium | reverse complement strand
ACCGCGGCGGCGTGTGAGGCGGTAGCGCTTTGAGGGGACAGATGAACCCTAAGCCCACGGGCCGCCTTCAAGGCAACGACCTGATTCTTACGCGCACGTTCCGCGCGCCCATCGACGACGTGTGGACGAGCGTGACGAAGTCCGAAGACACCGCGCTTTGGTTCGGCAGTTGGGTAGGCGACGCCGGCCCGGGCAAGGTCGTTCGGTTGCAACTGGTCCATGAGAAGGGCCAGCCGTGGACGAATGTGATGATCGAAGAATGCGAGGCACCGCGCCGCCTCGTCGTCACAATGAAAGATGACCACGGCGATTGGCGCATCGAGATGACGTTGACGCAGACAGACGACGCGACCGAGTTGCGCTTTGTGCAGCCGCTGGGCGACCGGAAACTCGCGGGCGACGTCGGGCCGGGCTGGGAGTACTACCTCGACATGCTGGTTGCAGCACGGGAAGGCAGGGGCCTGCCGTCGTTCGATGATTACTACCCGTCGCAGAAGGCGCACTACCTGGAGGGCGTATAGACGATCCGGTCCGATCCATCCGTATCGCCGCCGCGGTCATCGCAGCACCGCAAATTTCGACGGGCCTAATCTGCGACCAGCTGTGATTTGACGAGGCGGGCGTAGCTGCCGCTGGCGGCGGCGAGCTCGGCATGGGTGCCCAGCTCGATCATGCCGCCGTCCTCCATGACGCAAATCAGATCGGCGTTCTGCACCGTCGACAGGCGATGGGCGATGACGAGCGTCGTGCGGTTCACGGTGAAGCGCGCCAAGGCGTCCTGGACGAGACGTTCGGATTCGGTGTCCAGCGCGCTGGTGGCTTCGTCGAGCAGCAAGATCGGCGCGTCCTTGAGGATGGCGCGCGCCAGGGCCAGGCGCTGACGCTGCCCACCCGACAGGCGCTGGCCGCGGTCGCCGATGTGGGTGTCGTAGCCGTTCGGCTGGGCCAGGATGAACTCGTGGGCGGCGGCGGCCTTGGCGGCGGCCACGATATCCTCGTGCGGTGCGCCGAGACGGCCAAGGGCGATGTTGGCGGCGATGGTGTCGTCGAACAGCGTCACGTCCTGGCTGACGATGGAGATGGCGCTGCGCAGTGACGCCAGCTTGACGTCGCGCACGTCCTGGCCATCGACGAGAATGCGACCGCCCGTGACGTCGAACAGGCGCGGCACCAGGTTGATGACCGTGGACTTGCCGGCGCCAGAGCGTCCGACCAGGGCGACGGTTTGTCCGCCGGCGACCTTGAGGGAGAAATGCGAGACGGCGGCTTGTGCCGTGTTCTCGGCGTAAGCGAACGACACATCGTCGAAGGTGATGGCGCCGGTGTTGATGGCGAAGTCGATGGCGCCCGGCTTGTCGACGATGGTCGGCTTCTCGTCGAGGATGCCGTAGACGCTTTCGATGCCGGCGAGACCTTCCTGCACCCGTGCCATCAGGTTGCCGACCGCGCGGATCGGCTGCGCGGCCATCAGAAGCGCGGTGGTGAAGCCCATGAAGTCGCCGACGGTGGACGTGCCGCTGGCGATGCGCCAGTAGGCAAGCGCCAGCACGCCCGCGACCGCGACGCCGCCAAGCGCCTCCAGCATCGACTCCAGGCGCGCCTTGTTGCGCACGGCCTTCATCTTCAGGCGATTGATCTCGTCGAAGCTCTGGTTCACGCGGTCGGTCGCGTAGTCCTCCAGACGGAACGTCTTGATGAGGCGCGCGCCCGACAGCTTCTCGCCGAGCAGCGCCGTGATCGACCCCATCTCGCGCTGGGTGCGCGATGCGTTGTGGCGCAGGCGGCGCGCGATCGCCGTGATCGGCACGATGGCGAATGGGTAGACGCCGAGCACGATCACCGAGATTACCCAGTCGAGATAGAACATCGAGCCGACGAGGGCGACGACCGAGAGGGCGTCGCGCACCACCGTGTTCAGCGTGGCAAGCGTCGCGATCTGCACGAAGTTCACGTCGTTCGTCAGCTTGGACATCAACCGTCCGGGACTGTCCCGCGTCAGCCGGCCGAAATCGGAATGCATCAGGTGCGCGAAGGCGTGCTTTTGAATGTTGCGCGAGACACTCTGGACGATGCCCTGCGTGGCGACCGTCTGCATGTAGAGCAGAATACTGCGTGCGGCCGTGATGAAGATCACGGCGCCCAGAACGTACGGCAGCCAGGTGGCGTCGCCACCCATCAGCGTGTCGAACGAGTATTTGATCACAAGGGGGTAGGCGCCGGTCGCGGCGGCCAGGCCGCCGGTCAAAAGGGTGGCGACCACAAGTTCGCGCCAGCGCGGCGCGATCCAGTCCGCAATGAAGCGGTAGAGCAGGCTGCGCGCCTTGCCGTCGATCTCAAGGCGCGGCTTCTTGGTCTTGCCCGTGTCTTGCGGCGCAGGCTCGGAAATTGGGCTGTCGGTTCTGGTGGTCTTGTCTTGCACGGGTACCCTTGGCGGCCGGCTTGGTCCGGCGGTCCTTGTTAAGCCCCGCGCCCCGATCCGCCAAGCCACCTCATGATCGGCCCGCGATTTCCGAGGCTTACGACTTCTGCGGATCCAGCAGACGGTGCATGTGCACGATGAAATAGCGCATGAGGGCGTTGTCCACGCTGCGCTGCGCCGCGCCCTTCCAGGCGACATGGGCTTCGGCGTAGCTCGGATAGATGCCGACGATGTCGAGCGCGTGAGGATCCCGGAAGCTGGTGCCGTCCAGGGTTTCGAGTTCGCCGCCGAACACGAGATGAAGCAGTTGCTGATTGGTTTCCGTCTTGGGGGCCGTCATTGCCGTGTCCTCTCGCGTGTTCGTGGTCACCTTGTGCCCGGATTGGCGGTCCGTAGCGACTTTGGTGCAAAGCGGCGCATGGTCGCGGAAGGACGTGCTTTCGGCAACATCCGTCGCGGGGACGAGCCGGGTTGCCCGTTGCCGAGGGGCAAGGCCTTCGCTAGCGTCTTCCATGAAAGCGCCTCTTATCAGCGGATCGACGGAATGACGCAAGCCTATCGCCACGGCCTGGAAAAGAACGCTGCCAATTACCAGCCGTTGACGCCGATCACGATGCTGGCACGGTCCGCGCTGGCGTATCCCGAGCACACCGCCATCATCCATGGCAATCAGCGCATCAGCTACGCGCAGTTCTACGCGCGGGCGCGCCAACTGGCGTCCAAGCTGGCGGCGGCCGGGATCGGGCCGGGCGATACGGTTTCGGTGATGCTGTCGAACACGCCGCCCATGCTGGAGGCGCACTACGCCGTGCCGATGGTGGGCGCCGTGCTCCACTGCATCAATACGCGGCTCGACGCGGGCATCGTGGCGTTTCAGATCGACCATGCGGAGTCGAAGCTGCTGATCACCGACCGCGAGTTCGCGCCGGTCATGAAGGAGGCGTTGACCCAGGCCGAGGCCGCGCCGATCGTCGTCGACTACAACGACCGCGAATTCCCGCAGGCGGGCGACGCGCTGTCCGACCTCGACTACGAGGCGTGGGTGAGCGGCGGCGACCCGGACTTTGCCTGGCGCATGCCGGAGGACGAGTGGGAGGCGATCAGCCTCAACTACACGTCCGGCACGACGGGCAATCCGAAAGGCGTGGTCTATCATCATCGCGGCGCAGCACTCATGTGCTACGCCAACGTCATCAATACCGGCATGGGTAAGCATCCCGTCTACCTGTGGACGCTGCCGATGTTCCACTGCAACGGCTGGTGCTTCCCCTGGTCTCTGTCGACGGTGGGCGGCACGCACGTCTGCCTGCGCTGGGTGCGGGCGAAGGCCATGTACGATGCGATCGCCGACCACGGCGTGACGCACATTTCCGGTGCGCCGATCGTGATGGCGACCCTGCTCAACGCCAAGGATGACGAAAGGCGGTCGTTCGCGCATCAGGTTGCGTTCAATCACGCCGCCGCGCCGCCGCCCATTGCCGTGATGGATGCGATGGGCGATGCCGGCTTCAAGCTTACGCATCTCTACGGGCTGACGGAGACGTATGGTCCGGCCACGGTGAACGAGTGGAATCCCGAGTGGGACAATCTCGACAAGGCAGCGCGCGGCGCGAAGAAAGCGCGGCAGGGCGTGCGCTATCATGCGCTGGAAGACCTGACCGTGCTCGATCCCGAAACCATGGCGCGCGTGCCCGCCGACGGCGAAACGCTGGGCGAGGTCATGTTCCGCGGCAACATCGTGATGAAAGGCTATCTGAAGAACGAGGAGGCTTCGGCGGAGGCTTTTCGCGGTGGCTGGTTCCACTCCGGCGATCTGGGCGTGCTGCATCCCGACGGCTATATCCAGCTGAAAGACAGGTCGAAGGACGTCATCATTTCAGGCGGCGAGAACATCTCGTCGATCGAGGTGGAGGATGTGATCTACAAGCATCCCGCGGTTGCGTATTGCGCGGTGGTTGCCCGGCCCGACGACAAGTGGGGCGAGACGCCGTGCGCCTTCATCGAGCTGAAGCCTGGCACGGAAGCGACCAAGGACGAGATCGTCAATTGGTGTCTGGAGCGGCTCGCGCGCTACAAGGCGCCGCGACACGTCGTCTTCGCTGAGATACCGAAGACCAGCACCGGCAAGATCCAGAAGTTCAAGCTGCGGGAAATGGCGAAGGATGCTTAGCCTGGGTGGCGCAATCCGCTGCCAGCGTGCCCGAAACGAAAGCGCGCCGCTGAAGCGGCGCGCACGTTAATCTGCTACAGCCGGACGGCGTTGCGCTCTGCCGGCGAGTGCGTTGGCCATCGTGTTGCCGACGGCCAACTCAAATTCGAATGCATCTGAAAATGCGAAAGGCGGCCCTGCTGGGACCGCCCGGTAAATTCAGTGGCGCGTTTCGAGACGGGTAATTTCGTCCTTCAGCTTTAGTTTTTCCTGCTTCAGCCTTCGGATTTCAAGGTCGTCGGATCCAGGTCTCGACACCTCTTGTTCTATTCGGCGCTCCAATTGTCGATGCTTCTCTGAAAGCTCCTGGAGATGTGCCGTTAACGCCATCATTTCCTCCTTCTCAGAGTTGAAGAGGATTGCAGGGTGACAGATTTACAACGGCTTGTCCAATACCCTTGCGCTGATCTTTAAGGCCGTACTTTGCTGATCCATACGATGTGTATCGAATGCAGACTCAAGACGTAACATTTTGTTTAGAAGACCAAAACCCATCGCAGGCGCACAGCGTTGCTTGCGCAGAATCGGATTTGAGCGGATACTTGCGCTCAACCGCGGTTTAAGTACGTACGGCCGGCGGCGGGGAACAAGCGAAGACCGATGCAGCAGCGGCAAAACGATCGTGAGCTGCGCGAGCAGCTCGTGAAGCTGCGCGACGAACACCGCGCGCTCGACGATGAAATCGTAACACTCGAAGATAGTGGTACGGCTGACCAGCTTTTGGTTCGCCGTCTCAAGAAGAAGAAGCTTGCGGTGAAGGACCAGATCCAAGCCGTCGAGGATCAATTGCTGCCCGACATCATTGCCTGAGCCTCTTGG
>JAKAXS010000221.1 GCA_021816505.1 Pseudomonadota bacterium | reverse complement strand
GCCTACTCGCGCTTGCGGGCGAACGGTACGGTCTGCTTGTCGGCCTTCGCGTCTTCCTCGGCCTTCCTCGCGCGCTCCTGCATCATCATCGACAATGCCGTTTTCACCCCGTCGAGATCGCGCAGATGCACGTCGTGCTGCGCGTGGGCGATCTCGATGTCGTTCTCGCGAAACGCTTTCAGGATGCGCATGCGAAGATCCGTCTGGGCAGCGCCGCCGCGCGAAACGTCCTGCACCACGCCGCTCAGCGAGAATTCCAGCGCGTTCGGCCCGAAATTGTCGAAGCCGACGCCGGGAGCCGGAATCTGCATGATCAGCGGACACTCCTTGGCCACCGTCTGCAGGATCGAGCGCACCTTCTCTGGATCGGATTTGTAGCCCACGCCGACCTTCACCACGACACGCGACAGCGGGTTGCGGTGCGTCCAGTTCGTGACGGTGTTGGTGACCAGCTCCGAGTTCGGAACGATGAGGCTGGCGCGGTCGCCGGTCTCGATCTCGGTCGAGCGCACCGAGATGCGCCGCACGTGGCCTTCCTGCCCCTTGATGTTGACGAGATCGCCGACCTTGATCGGCCGTTCGATGAGGATGATCAAGCCCGACACGAAATTGTTGACGATCGATTGCAGGCCAAGACCCACGCCGACCGAGAGCGCACCGGCCACGATCGCGAAATTGGTGATGTCGAGGCCGACGTAGGACATCGCCGCCAGAACGGCGAGGCCGATGCCGAGATATCCGACGAAGGTGTGTACCGAGTCGGCAATGCCTTGCTCTACGACGCGTGGCGGACGCGACATGCGCGCCACGAGCCAGCGTTGCACGATCCGCGTCGCGATCAGAAGTGCCACGAACAGGCCGATCGCGATCAAGATCTGGGCCAGCGAGATCTCGAACGATCCGATGCGGAAGCCGAACACGACATTGCGGACCGACTCGAGCGCGTCCGCCTGCGTGAAGCCCCACGTCAGCAGGATCAGCGGCAGCGCCACCAGCGCCAGTGCAATGTTGAGCAAGAAGCTGGCGCCCCGGCCGATCACATGCCGGTGGCGATCGTTCAGCCCCAGCCGGTCGTCGAAGACCGTGCGGAAACGTTCCGCCTCGTGGCCAGGCTCGCCGATCACCGCGCGAATGGCCAGGTGGAACAGCAGCAGCAGCACGATGACGCTTCCGGTCACCACCATCTGTGCTGCCATGAACCGGCCAAGCGCGATGTAGCCGGACAGGCTTGCCGCCATGATCGCAATCGCGGCGAGCAGAAGCGGAACCTTGAGGATGACCGGACGCAGGAATGCAAATCGATTTGGCACCGCCGCTGCGCCGTCCTGCGTCGCATCGCTCGATGCGTGCGACGGGGGCGCCGATGCCGGCTGGGACGCCGACGGCGCCGAGCCCTCGCCTGCAACCACCTTGCCCGCCGGCGTGAAATCGGTCCGAACCAGCCGGATTAACAGCAACGCGATTGCGATCGAGCTGATCGATGCCACCGCGATCGAGACCGACAGCGGCAAGTAGAGAATGCGGATCAGCTCCTTGAGCACCAGGTCCAGCGAATAGACGCCGGCGATCCAGCTGATCGTCGTTGCGATTTTGCGTGCGGGCCCGTCCGCGAGATCGACAAGGCGCCAGCGCGCCCGCTTCGGCGCCAGCACGGCCCGCGCCAGCGAGGAAACCGCGATGAAAATAAGAAACGCCGGCAGCGCCGTCTCGGTCAGCTGCGCCACCTGATAGGGCATCAGCTCCAGACTGTAGAGACCGAACGTCAGCAGGAACGCGGCGGCAGCGCCCGGCAGCGCGAGGGCCGGAGCGACCCATCCCGCCGCACCGGCACGCTGGAAGAACCCGGAGCGTTCCCCTTCATCGGAAAGCGCCGTGCGTATCAGAAATACGACGGCCGCCTTGAGCAGCACGAAAAGCGCCGCAACCGCCGCGATCAGCGACGCAAGCATCAGCGGCTGCTGGCTCGCCGTCCCCCACCAGCTTTGCGCGATGCGGCCGACATCGCGGGAGATGCCCGGCAGTTCGCTTCCGACCTGTCGCCAGATCGTCGGCATCAACGGAGACTGGGTGCGCCGAAGAAGCTGGCTGGTGAACAGCGCCTGCCGCCGTTCCTGGATGCGCTGCACGATATTGCCGGCGCGCACCGAGACGACGTCCGTCGTCTTGATGCCGCCGTCGAAGCTGCTCTTCAGCGCGTCGAGGCGCGCGCGCTCGGTGGCGACTTCCTGCGCCTCGGGCGGCTGTCCGGCCTCGGGCGGCTTGCCGAGCTTGTCGATCTGGGACTGCACTTCGGCGAGCTTGGGCCGAATGCTGTCGGCTATGCGCGCCGCTTCGCGGCTGGCGTTGTCGACATCGCTTCGCAAGCCCGATAGCTGGTCGTCGCTGAGGTGTTCCGCGCCGATGCGGTCTTCCAGCGATTTGATGCGGTCCTGGAGCGAGGAAATCGGGCGCTGCAGCTCCTCCGGCAATTGCACCGCCGGCGGTGGCGCGGGGGCGGGCGGCGCGGGCGCCGGAGCCGGCGCAGCTTCCGGTGCCGGGGCAGCTTTCGCGGCCGGGTCGCTCGCAACTGGTGCGGGTCCCGCGGCTTTCGGCGCTGGCGTCTGAGCGTTTGCCAACGGCAGCGTCAATGCCGTCGCCGCCAGCAGCACACACAGGAGAAGTTTCAGTCTCGTCATCATGGTCTCTGAATGAAGCAGTCCTTGAGCAGCACGTGATCGATCGCCTTGCGCGCCTCAGCCTTCGCGCGATGCAAGCGTGGGCGTGTCCAGCGCGTAGGGATTGGCGGCCAGGTCGGCCAGTACGTCATCGTGGACCTGCCTAGGCGGTGATTGCGGCACGATCCCGGTTTCGATCACCACATCGACAGGTCCGCCGGTCATGATCAGATGCTCCACATCGTCGCGGCGCAGCAGAATGAGGCGGCGTTTTCCGTCCACGGACACGTGGTCCACCACGCCGATACGATGTTCCGGCTTCGGCCCGAACAGTCTGAAACCGGGTGAGCTGGTACCCAGACCTAGTTGTTTTTTCGCAACAAACAGCAATCCGAAAACTGCCAACGCGAGCAGCAGCACGACAGCCAGATAGTAGATCGCATCGAACATGGTTGCACAACACGGGGCGCACCCGCTCCCTTTCGCTCCCGCCGGGGCATTGGGCGGCCTCAACAAACCCGGCACCTATAGCGCGGAATTCATCGCAATTTAACTTTAATGGCCGATCTCTTGTGGACGCGCGGCCGAGGGCCGAATGCCCCCACGGCATTACCTACCGGCTCCGGCGCGCGTGTGAGCCTTGTGAGACTCACCCCCTGTTGCGTTTGCGTTGTCAGAGTTGTCCAAATATGCACGCCCCTAAAGCCGCCACTCCTCAGAATCAGATAGCATTTCCGTTCATGAGCGAGGGCGAGGCAGGTCATACCGGCGGCGCAGTGGCCGCCGAAAGGCAACTCTTCGTGGGCAATACTGACAGTGTGGGCAGACTGCCCATCATCGGTGTCATGGCCACGGCTAGTCTTGCCGTGATTTCGCTTTTCGCCAGCGGCGCGGCCGAACCCTTCCTGCTGACCATTCTTGCGGCACTCGCCATGCTCGGCGTGTTTTTCGCTGCCGCCGTTGCGCTGGGCTACGTCCGGTTCGCCGACAAGGCCCGCGATGCGGAGTTGGTCGATGCAATCTGCACCGGCGTCAACGTCGGCCTTCTCGTCACCGAGAAGGACGGAACGATCGCATTCGCGAATGCGCGCCTGCAGGACATGGCACCCGGCAGCCAGAAGGGCCGTGCGGCAGATCTCGAAGCCATCTTTGCGGGCGACGCGAAAGCCGGCGAGTGTCTTTTCAGGCTGCATCGCGCCGCATCGCACGGCGAGATCGCGACGGAAGAGCTCAATCACATCGCGCCCGGCCGCATCGGCGAGAAGCGCCAGATCCGCATCACCTGCCGGCCCCTTGCTGGCACCGACGCGCCGCGCACCCTGTGGTCTCTGACCGACATCACCGATGAACGCGCCGTCGATCAGGATAGAGTGCAGGCTCTCGAGCATGCCCTGGCTTTCGCCGACACGTCGCCGGTCGGCTTGATCGCCACCCATCTCGACGGCAGCGTTCGCTACATCAACGCGACGTTCGCGAACTGGCTCGGCGTCGCGCGCGGCGGCAAGCGCAACGCCGACATGAACCTCGTCGACATCGTCACCGTCGGCGGAAACGCGCTGCTGCAAGGCGCCCTGCGCCGGACCAACGGCACGGCTGCCAACATCGACCTCGACGTGACATGCAATGACGGCCGCGTGCTGCCGATGCGCTTCGTCGCCCGCCGCATGCACGACGGGTTGCTCATTGCCGCGTCGAGCCGTGACAGGGACGCCTCCGTAGGCCTCAGCGGCGTGGCGACTGACCAGCGCGCCGCCCGCTTCTTCCAGTCCGCCCCGTTCGGCATCGCGACCGTGGCAGCCGACGGCCGTATCGCCAACGCCAACGCCGCGTTCGCCCGTATCGTCAGCGAGAGCGGCAACGGCATGTCCGGCCTCGTCACCGACATCCTGGCGCGCACCGCCGGGTCAGAAGCACGTGCCGAGTTCGATGCCGCGATCCGTGACGCGTTGCTTGGCCGTGCGTCGTCGCCGGTCGAACTCACCATCGGCGACGACAAGAAAGCGACTGTTCGCGTCTACGTCAGCCCGTTGAACGACCGCGAAGGCGCCCGCGAAGCCGCGATCCTCTACGTCATCGACGCGACGGAAGAGAAGGCGCTCGAAGCCAAATTCGCGCAGAGCTCGAAGATGGAGGCGGTGGGCAACCTCGCCGGCGGCATCGCGCACGACTTCAACAACGTGCTGACGGCGATTATCGGTTTCTCCGATCTTCTGCTGCAGACGCATCGCCCGACCGATGCTGCCTATAAGGACATCAGCAACATCCGCTCCAGCGCCGTCCGTGCTGCAGGCCTCGTCGCCAAGCTGCTGGCCTTCTCGCGCCGGCAGACGTTCCAAAGCGAGCCCCTGCACATGGGCGAGGTGCTGTCCGACGTTTCGAACCTGCTGCGGCGCACGTTGGGCGAGAAGATCGATCTGAAGACGCCGCCGGCGCGCGATCTCTGGTACGTCAAGGCCGACAAGACCCAGATCGATCAGGTGCTGATCAACCTCACGGTCAACGCCAAGGACGCGATGCCGGAAGGTGGCGTCGTCTCGATCCACACGCGCAACATCACCGAGCGCGACAGTCAGCGCGAGAGCCAGAGGCCCGGCCAGGAAAGCATGCTCGAAGGCGAGTACGTGCTGATCGAGGTCGAAGACACCGGCACCGGCATGAGCCCGGACGTGCGCGCCAAGATCTTCGAGCCCTTCTTCACCACCAAGGGCGTCGGCAAGGGCACCGGCCTGGGCCTGGCGACAGTCTACGGCATCGTCAAGCAGTCGGGCGGCTACATCTTCGTCGACAGCGAAGTGGGCAGCGGCACCACCTTCCGCGTCTATCTCCCG
>JAKAXS010000220.1 GCA_021816505.1 Pseudomonadota bacterium | reverse complement strand
ACCGCGAGACGGCCGAGCCAATCACGACATGATCAATATTGAACAGAAAAGTCATGAAACCTTAGTGTCCCCGCTGGGTGAAGACCAAGCCGACTAGCCAGGTCACACCGCGAGACGCGCCCGGTACTTATGCCGGGCGCGGTGTACCCTGGGGGATATTGAAGATGACGTTGAGTCTGCGCCTGGCACGGCAAGCCGCCCTGCTTACCTCCGTCGCCATCGTGATGACCGTTCCGGCGATCGAAGCGCGCGCCCAGCAGGCTGCCGAACCGGCGCCGCTGCCGCAGATCACCGTCGAGGCCGCAAAGAAGAAGAAGGCGGCGCAAGCAGCCAAGAAGTCATCGACGCCGTCAGTTAAAAAGTCGCAAGCGGCGCCGCCGGCGGCAGAACCAGACGTCGTCTCGCCGGCGGACACGGCGGCTGGCGGAGCCAGCGGCGGCCCGGCCGCAGACGCTCAGGGCGACATCGGCTACAACGCAACGCGCACCTCGACGGCGACCAAGACTGATACGCCATTGCGCAACGTGCCTCAGTCCATCAGCGTCATCACCGACCAGCAGATCAAAGACCAGAACATCAAGAGCATCGGTGACGCGACGAAGTACGTGCCGGGCGTGACGACCGGTACTGGCGAAGGCAACCGCGACCAGATCTCGATTCGCGGCCAGAACACCACCGCCGACTTCTTCGTAGACGGCGTGCGCGACGACGCTCAGATCTTCCGCGATTTCTATAACATCGAACGCTTGGAGGTACTGAAAGGGCCGAACGCCCTCATCTTCGGTCGCGGCGGTGGCGGCGGTATCGTCAATCGCGTCACCAAGCGGGCGGATTTCTTCACCCTCAACGAGGGCACCGTTACGATCGGCAGCTATGGCAACAAGCGAGCGGCCGCCGACGTGAACCACGTCATCAATCCCTTCGTCGCCGTGCGCCTCAACGCGATGTACGAAGACGCCGACAGCTTCCGCGACCACGTCGAGCTGGAACGCTGGGGCGTCAATCCAACCATCACCTTCCGTCCGCAGGCGGCGACGCGCATCATGCTGGGGTATGAGCATTTCGAAGACGAACGCACCGCTGACAGAGGTGTGCCGTCCTATCGCCGGCCAGGCGAGAACTTCAACCGTCCGGTTCCGGGCAACCGCTCGACGTTCTTCGGCAACCCCGACCTCAGCGTTTCGGACGCCAAGATCGACAGCGTGTTCGCCACGGTTGAACACGCGTTTGGGCACGGCTTGAAGGTGCGCAACCACACCCTCTATGCCAACTACGACAAGTTCTATCAGAACGTTTTCGCGTCCGGCGCAGCCGACGCGGCCCTGACCACCGTGCCGCTGCAGGCCTACAATCAGCAAAACGACCGCGAGAATATCTTCAATCAGACCGACATCACGTACAAGCTGGACCTCGGCATCATGCGTCATACGATTATGGGCGGCGCCGAGTTCGGCTACCAAAAGTCACGCAACTATCGCCAGAACGGGTTCTTCGCCGGGTTCGGCGACACGGACGGAGTTGGACCCAACGAGTTCGGCACGCCGATCGCGAACACGCCGTACGGTGGCTGCAGCTCCATCGCGCTATCCAATGGCGGGCGGACCAGCACTTGCAACGTTCCATTCGGACGATCGACGATCTTCAGCCCTGAGGTGGTTTTTCGCGGTGTAAACAATCAGACCAATAACAGCGTCGAGGCCAACGTCCGGTCGTTCTACATCCAAGATCAGATGGAACTGACGCGCTACCTCGAGGTCATCGGCGGCGTCAGGCACGACACCTTCGAGTTCGATCTCGAGGATTACAACGCGGCCGCGGGCAGTGCCTTCCGCAACATTTCGCGCACCGACGACCTGACCTCGCCGCGCGCCGGCGTAATCCTGAAGCCAACCGACGTCCTGTCGTTCTACGGCAGCTATGCGGTGTCGTACCTGCCGTTCTCGGGCGACCAGTTCAACAGCTTGACCAACGTAACCGTCACGGCTGATCCCGAGAAGTTCACCAACTACGAGCTCGGAGCAAAATGGGACGTCACGCCAGCCCTCTCGCTGGCGGTCGCCCACTATTGGCTGAAACGAGAGAACAGCCGCTTCACTGGCAGCGATCCCAACGTGGTGATCCAGACCGGCGCCACGGAGGTCGAGGGAACGGAAGTGACCTTGAACGGGTACTTGACCGAAAAGTGGCAAGTCGCTGCGGGATACGCACATCAGAAGGGCGAAGTAACGAGCGCAACGTCGGTCGCAGTCGGCACGGAGTTGCCGTTCCTTCCAAGCGATACCTTCTCGTTGTGGAATCGCTATCAGTTCTCGTCCATGTGGGGCGCAGGTGTCGGTGTCGTGCATCGCACGGACATGTTCGCTGCCCTATCGAATGTCGGCGAGCAAACGATTGTTCCGGAATACACCACGGTCGATGCGGCTCTTTACTTCAAGCTGAACGACAATTTCCGGGCCCAGCTCAATGTCGAGAACATCTTAGGCGAGAACTATTACGTGTCCGCACACAACAACAACAACCTAGCGCCAGGCGCGCCGACGACGGTTTACGGATCCATCACTTCGAACTTCTAAGCGAAGCGATCCGGTGGCGGGGCTGTGCCCCGCTACCGGCCAATACCTTGGATGCGCCATGGTCAGGATTTCCGAAGAACGTGCCGGTGCTCTGAAGTTTCAGCGCGCTAAGCGGATCTTGGATGATGAATATGCAGGACGCTGGAGTGCGGCCACGCTGGCGGCGGCGGTGAAGCTCTCCAGCCAAGACCTGCAGCGCCATTTCCGCGAAGAACTTGGCAAGTCGGTGACGCAGTATCTGACCGATGTTCGCGTGCATGCCGCTGGCGAGCTGCTCGTTGCCGGTCTGTCGGTCACGGAAGCGGCCCGGTTGTGCGGCTTTCCCAACTCGGCCGCGCTCAGCTACTACTTCTACAAGGTGATGGGCACCCACGCGAGCAACTACCGCTTCAAGATGGTCGGGTGGAAACACGGCGCCGCTGCAGTCGAACGCCGAGCTTCGTATCAGCGACAACAGCGGGGGTAGGTTTGGCCCTACGCTACCTGCCGTTCTGCTCGCAGACCGGAGAGAGTGTATCTTGGTAACATCGACATGCTTTCCGAGGATGTCCGTTCCGTGACTCGACATCTGCGCGAGTGCCAGCAGTTCGATTGGCGCGTCCGCTCTGTGATACAATTTCACCATGGCAAAGCTCGTATTCGGAATGAACATGTCGTTGGACGGCTACGTCGACCACGACCACGATGCATTCGCGCCGGATCCGGTGCTGTTCAAGTATTTCACTGAGCAGACGCGCAAAGCCGCCGGCAGCATCTATGGCCGCGGCCTCTACGAGCTGATGCGCTATTGGGATGGGAACGATTGGGACCAGGACGATCCGGCGAGGGGCGACGATTTGTATGCGTTCGCGGAAGCGTGGCGGGCCATGCCGAAATGGGTGGTGTCGCGTTCGCTGAAATCGGTGGGGCCGAACGCGACGTTGATCGGCGATGATGTGGAGGCGGCGGTACGAAAGCTGAAGGCCGATCTCGTCGGCGAGATCGAGGTCGGCGGACCGAACCTCGCTGCAAGCCTAGCCGAGATTGGGCTGATCGATGAGTACCAGCTCTTCCTTCATCCCGTCGTGCTTGGCCGCGGCAGGCCATTCTTCGTAGGCGCCCAGCCGCGGCTCCGACTCGTGGCCAGCGATCGCATTGGCGAGAGCGTGATCAAGCTAAAGTACGTTCCTGCCTAATCAAGAAGGTCGTTCATCTGGCCGTTTCAAGCAGCCGACGCGATGGGGCAGAAAACGGATCAGCTTTTCGACAGCGGAACGAACCGTTCGATGTCAGCGAGTGCATTTGTCAGCCGACCCGCGATGAGGCGGCCAACCGTTTCCTCTTGTCGCATCAGCAGCCAGCAGCGATTTCGAGCTCTTCGACCCCACTTTCCAGGGTGAGGCGCACATGAGCTACAGTTATTGGATTCGGCGGTCTTGCTTTTGATGCCGGCGCAAAGAAGCTCAAATCCTAAGTCAACGACTGCCGAGACCGTATCGCTGACGCGTGATCCAACGGTGGTGGCAGATCCCGCAGAAAACAACGATCACTGCCCCGATCAAGACCGGGGCGAACAGAAACGACCAACTAGCGTGGGTGAGTCCGATGACGATGGGATTGGCGCCAGCGGGCGGGTGTAATGTCTCGGTGATCAGCATCCCAGCGATGGCGAGGCCCACGCCGAGTGCCATGGCACTCATCACGTCCGGTACAAGCGTCGCTGCGAGCAGTCCGCAAAAGGCGGAGACGACGTGACCGCCTACAACGTTCTTCGGCTGGGCCAACGGGCTCGCCGGCGCGCCGAACACGAGCGCGCAGCTCGCTCCGAAGGGAGCGATGAGGAGAGGCAACAAGCCGGTGCCATTGGCATGCGCCAATAGGGCGACTGTGAAGGTTGCTCCGGTGCCCGCGATGACAGCTGTCTTCCAAGGGCGTCCGGCGAGCCACGCGACAGCGGCAAACCAGAGACCGCGTTTGGGTGCGAGAATCTCGGTGTCCGACATGTGGCAGCTCCGTTGAGGGCCGCCGGGCACGCTGGCGCGCCCGGCGGATGCCATCAGGCAGACTTGAACTTGGCGGCTTCTTCCGAACCACCCGTCGCATTGCCTGCGCTGTAGGAGTGCGCGCCGACACCAGCCAGCTTGCCGCCCTGCACGATCAGGTACTCGTCACGGATCGGCCGGCCGTCGAAGTAGCACTCGAGGATTTCGCGCGTGCCCGCGGCATAGCGGGTCTGCGCCGACAGCGAGGTGCCCGAGATGTGCGGGGTCATGCCGTGATGCGGCATGGACCGCCACGGATGATCCTTCGGCGGCGGCTGGGGGAACCACACGTCGCCCGCGTAACCTGCAAGCTGTCCGCTTTTCAGAGCGTTTGCGATTGCATCGCGGTCGCAAAGCTTGCCGCGAGCCGTGTTGATCAGATAGGCGCCGCGCTTGAAGTTCTTCAGCGTCTTTTCGTTGATCATATTCTCGGTTTCGGGATGGAGCGGGCAGTTCAGCGTCACCACATCGCAAACTTTGGTCAGGCTCTCGACTGTCGTGTGATGCGTGAGATTGAGCTCCTTCTCCACGGCATCCGGCAGCTTGTGACGGTCCATGTAGTGCAGGTGAACGTCATACGGCTTCAGCAGGCGCAACACGCGCAGGCCGATGCGGCCGGCGGCGACCGTGCCAATGTGCATGCCTTCGAGATCGTAGGAGCGCGCCACGCAGTCGGCGATGTTCCAACCGCCCTTTACGACCCACTCGTAAGACGGAATGTAATTGCGCACCTGCGCGAGGATCATCATCACGACGTGCTCGGCGACGCTATTGCTGTTGCAATAGGTCACTTCCGCGACCGTGATATTGCGATCCATCGCTGCCTGCAGGTCCGTGTGATCGGAGCCGATCCCTGCCGTCACGATCATCTTCAGCTTGGGTGCAGATCG
>JAKAXS010000219.1 GCA_021816505.1 Pseudomonadota bacterium | reverse complement strand
CCCTCCCCGCCAGGGGGAGGGGGGCCGCCGGAAATGTCGCGTGAACCAGAATTAAGTGTTTGATTGGAACGAGAATGGGCAAGCCGACAGGGTTTCTGGAGATCGAGCGCGCGGACCGGACGTACAAGCCGGTGGACGAGCGCGTTCGCCATTGGAAAGAGTTCGTCGTTCCGCTGACCGAGCCCAAGGTGCGCGAGCAGGCGGCGCGCTGCATGGACTGCGGCATCCCCTACTGTCACAACGGCTGCCCGGTGAACAACCAGATCCCGGACTGGAACGATCTCGTCTATCACGCCGACTGGAAGATCGCGGCGGACAACCTGCACTCGACCAACAACTTCCCCGAGGTGACCGGCCGCATCTGCCCCGCGCCGTGCGAGGCCTCGTGCACGCTCAACATCGATGACGTGCCCGTCACCATCAAGTCGATCGAATGCTCGATCGCCGACCGCGCCTGGTCCGAAGGCTGGGTGGTGCCGTTGCCGCCCGAAACGAAGACGGGCAAGAAGATCGCCATCGTCGGATCGGGTCCCGCGGGTCTCGCTGCCGCCCAACAGCTGGCGCGCGCCGGGCACGACGTCCATGTCTACGAGAAGTCGCCGAAGCCCGGCGGGCTGCTCGTCTACGGCATTCCCGATTTCAAGATGGAAAAGGGCGTGATCGAGCGCCGCGTGAAGCAGATGGAAGCCGAGGGCGTGACGTTCCATTGCAACGTGCATGTGGGCCGCGACGTCTCCGCCAAGCAGCTCGAAGAGCAGCACGACGCATTGCTGCTGGCCGGCGGCTCCGAGCATCCGTTCGACTTCTTCGCGAAGTCGCCGGGCCGCGAGTTGGACGGCATCCACTACGCGATGGACTTCCTGCCGCAGCAGAACCGCCGCAACGCCGGTGAGCCGCAGGCGAAGGACGCGCGCGAAATTTCGGCGAAGGACAAGCACGTCATCGTGATCGGTGGCGGCGACACCGGGTCGGACTGCATCGGCACGTCGATCCGGCAGGGTGCGAAGTCGGTGACGCAGCTCGAAATCATGCCCAAGCCGCCGGAAAAGGAAGTGAAGGCGCTGTCGTGGCCGCACTGGCCGCTGAAGCTGCGCACGTCCACCAGCCAGGCCGAAGGTGCGAAGACCGAGTTCTCGATATCGACGACCGGCTTCAGCGGCAAGGACGGCAAGGTGAGCGGCCTGCGGTACACGCGCGTCGACAACAAACTGCAGCCGGTGTCGGGCTCCGAAGGCGAGTTGCCGGCCGATCTGGTGTTGTTCGCGATGGGCTTCGACGGTCCGATCGAGACGGACGTGGTGCCGGATCTGGCGCTGGACGTCGTGCCGCGTGGACGCTTCAAGGGCCTCAACGCGAACGAGAAGGACTACAAGGTTGTGGGCGCCGGGAAGAAGGTGTTTGCCGCCGGTGACATTCGCCGCGGGCAATCGCTTGTCGTCTGGGCGATCCGCGAAGGCCGCCAGGCCGCGCACTCGATCGACAAGTTCCTGATGGGCAAGACGACACTGCCGCGTTGATCGCTAGGTCAGACTCTCCAGATGTCCACGCGCCGCACGCAAAACGTCGGCTGCGGGTTCGGCCTGATCAGTGCCCTCGTCAAACGCTTTTAACCTGGCGGCCAAGTCGTCGCCGATTGTCTTGGAGAATGGATCTACGGTCTCAATCAGTTCACCCGCCAGAGCGGCGCCGTCTTCCGCTAGATGCTTTCTGGCCTGCTCGAAAATGAACTCAGCGCGTGAATTCATTGACGTCTCCGCCTTACGGTCAGACGAAGATTATCAGGCCCCAGCGTAAGGGCTGAGCATCATCAACTTATCCCCGCTTCCGACCGTGCAGGCACAATCGCGGCCAATTCATCGCGAACGGTGCCCAATGGACAACACGCCCAATCTCGTTCTGCCCTACATCCAGGCCGCGCAGAGCCAGAAACATATCACGCACAACGAGGCCATCCGCGCGCTCGACGCGGTCGTGCAGATCTCCGTTCTCGACAGGGATCTCGCGGCGCCTCCCCCCTCGCCTGTCGAGGGCAACCGGTATCTGGTGGCCGGCGGCGCATCCGGCGCGTGGAACGGGCAGAGCGGGAAGATCGCCGCCTGGCAGGACGGAGGCTGGATCTTCTATTCGCCCAGAACGGGCTGGGTCGCGTATGTCGCCGACGAGGGCGTGCTTATTGCCTACAGCGGCAGCGCGTGGAACAGCGTGTCGGCGGCGTCGAGCACCGCCCTGCTGGGCATCAACGCAACAGCCGACACGACGAACCGGCTCAGCGTGAATTCCTCCGCCATCCTGCTCAACCACGCCGGCAACGGTCATCAGGCGAAGGTGAATAAGAACGCTGCGGGCGACACCGCGAGCTTCCTGTTTCAAACCGGTTTTTCAGGCCGCGCCGAGATGGGCACGACGGGCGATGACGATTTCCACTTCAAGGTCAGCCCCGACGGGTCCTCGTGGACCGAGGCATTGACCATTGCACGGGCGTCCGGGCAGTTGCACGGCCGCCAGGGTGGCGCCGTACCTTCGGTTCTGGCCGCCCTGCTATCGGCCGATCTGGCGAAGGCCAACGTCGCCACGGCGCAACCGTGGTTCGCAGCCGGCAACGACGCGTTCTCGCTCTCCGCTGCGACAAGCTATTTCTTCGAAGGGCTGCTCTCGCTGAACAGGGCCGCCGGCACGACCTCACATACGACATCAATCTTGTTCGGCGGAACCGCGACGCTGACAAGCATCGGGTTCCTGGCGCAAGTGACGAACCCGACAGGCAACGTGCTTGCCAACGTGCAGCAGGTATTTGGTGCGTCAGCTGCGGCGCTGGTGGTCACGGCCGCGAACGTAGTCGCCACGGAGAATCTTCATGTCGCCGTCCGCGGTATCGTGCGCGTCAATGCGGCCGGCACCTTCATTCCACAATTCCAGTACAGCGCCGCTCCCGGCGGCGCACCGACGGTGCGGGCGAACTCGCATTTTCTGATGTACCCGCTAGGGAGCAACGCCGTCACCGAAGTCGGCACCGTCGGTTAGGCGAGTCCGTGTCTAGCGAGGCTGGCGTTGCGATCGTGATACGTCGGGCGACGCACTGCCTGTTTCGAGCGCTCCGCCCGGTTCGGGAGCAAGCGAGGCAGCTGGCGGCGGTGGCGGTTCGGGACGCGGCCAGGCGAAGTCGTCGGCACGACCGCGCCGGGCGGGCAGCCGCTCGCCCTTGATGAAGACGCGATAGTAGGGCGTCTGCACCGTCGACATCCGCCGCTGGCCCGCACCGGCACTTCCCGCCGCGGGCGTGATCGAGTTCATGACACTGAGGCCGCCACCCAGCGGATCGACGACCTGTTCGCCCATCTGCGACAGACGGTCGGCGCTTTCCTTGCGGGTAACGAGCGCGACGACGGACGCGGGGATGGCCGGTCGCACGATATCGAGCGTCACGCTCTCCTCGCGGCCGGATGCGCCGACGCTCTTCAACACGATGCGGCCGTTGTCGGCTTTCTGGTCGCCATCGGCGGCGCCGATGGGAGGCGGTGCGGCGACGGGCGCTTCGGGGGTCGTGGTCTTGCCGGCGTCAGCGGCGGCCTTGGCGGCAGCTGCGTCTTCTTCCGCCTTTTTCTGGGCTGCGCGTTCGGGATTGATCTTCTCCTGTTCGGCTTCGGAGCCGGCCAGAGGGATGGATCGATCGCTTTTTGCCTGCGTCAGGTCGCGCTTTAGGTCGCGTTCGACGAAGTGGGCGAGCTTGCGATATCCGGCCACGGTGAAGTAGACGCCGTCGCCGTCGCGCAGCAGGCGCATCTTGCCGGTGACGTCGGGACCGTAGGAGCTGTACTCGCCGCTTTCGTCGCTAAAGCCGGCATACGCGTCGATGTATTTCATGCCGTTGAGATAGATGCGGTCCCTCAGGATCTGGTTCATCATCTGCACGTCTTCGCTCATGTCGGAACGGCGCACATTGGGCAGGCCGACCCAGTAGACGGCGATGTTCTTGCGCTTCAGCGCCTTCATGACGCGATCGGCACGCGCGGTGTATTCCGCTTTCCATTCGGCCGTCCCGAACGGGGTGCGCTTGCCCGTGCCCTTCATCGACACGCGATCCCATGCACCCATCATGACGACGGCGATATGCGGCGCGGTTTGGCCGAGCTGTTCTTCCAGGCCCTGCAGCTTCTCGGCAAAGTCGGCGCGGTTGAGGCCGTTCAAGGAGACGAGCTTCTTGTCGATCTGCAAGCGCGAGTCCGTACTCAAGGCGTCGACGATACCGCCAAGCAGCCCGTCGGCCAGATCGTCGCCCAGCACGACAAGGCGGTAGACGTCGCCTTGGGGAAACGGCGTGATGTAGCTGTTGCCTTCTTCCTGGGCGAAGACGCGGGGTGCATCGACGGTGCTAGCGCATGCAACGGCGAGGAGCAGCGCGAGAACGCGCCATCCCGTCCCGAAACCAAGCTTGCGGAGCAAACCATGCATGCAGTGCGCGTTCTATCCTTCTCGATCCGGACCGGCTAGCGGGAGGCCGTCTGGCGCATGTGTGCGAGCACCGCGTCCGTCGGCCAGCAATCCACCTTGATCTTAGCAGCTCGCTGATAGCTGCCGATGATCTTACGCGTATTCGAGCCGACTTTTCCGTCGATTTTATCGACCTCGTAGCCTGCTGATTTCAGTCGCGTCTGGATTTCCTGGATGGTCGCGGTCTTCTGCGGCGCCGCACCGCCCCAGCCTGTTTCGAAGTCCCCTCCCCCGGCGATTCGGTCGGCAAGGTGGCCGACGAAAACGGCGTAGAGGTCGGAAGTGTTGTAGCGGCGAATGACCTTGTAGTTTTCGAGGACGAGGAAAGCTGGACCGTAGGCTCCGGCAGGCATCATCAGGTAGGCCTCCTGCGCCAACTGATCGGCCGACCATTTGCGGCCCGCCGCGCGGGTGAAGCCGAGCTTGGACCATTCGGAAAGGGGCCTCGCCTGCGTCGGCCCCTCCAGCGCGCAGTCCGCCGAGCCTGGCACGCGCACCTCGAAGCCCCAGGTCTGTCCGCGCACCCAACCCTTGCCGTGAAGCTGGCGCGCCGCGGACGCCAGCGCGTCCGGCACGGAGCCGAAGATGTCCACCTTTCCGTCTCCGTCCATGTCATGCGTATGTACGAAATACTCGCTCGGCATGAACTGGGTCAGCCCCATGGCGCCGGCCCATGACGCGCGCATCGTCGCGCGTGGTACGCCGACCTCGATCATCTTCAGCGCCATGATGAGTTCGTTGCGGAACATGTCCTTGCGCCGGCCCCAATAAGCCTGGGTCGCCAGAACGGTGATCGCGTCGTGGGGCAGCTTGTGATGGCCGAACGCGGTCTCGCGGCCCCAGATGGCCAGAACCGAATAGCGGTCGACGCCGAATTCCTTTTCGATCTTGCCCAGCGCTTCGGCATGGCGGGTTGCCAGGTCCCGGCCTTGGACGGCGAGCTTGATGATGTAGTCGCGCTTGATGTACTCGGACGGAGGACGCGTGAACTCGGCTTGGCCTTAGATCGGAA